>CAZWEF010000195.1:0-1501 GCA_964632125.1 uncultured Erysipelotrichales bacterium | reverse complement strand
TGAGGGGTTATTCACGCTTACATGATACATTTCATGTTGAACTTTGTGTAACGCATGTTCTTTATTTAAATCATTACTTGAAAGAACTAAATGCTCTATGACGATGTTATTTGCCAATAGTAGCATCATCAAAACAATGACATTGAACAATTGAATATAACCTATTTGTATTTTTTTACTATTGTTTCCTTTAACTGTTGAGTTAACTGTTTTAATGTATATTGTCAAAGATGGAAAAATCAACAAAACCACTATCAACAAAATAGAGAACCATAATAAATTAAACATGAATGACATTAAATAAACAAAATAACGCAACTCCAAGTTTATGTCTAAAAGACTCTTAACTAGAATAGTTGTTGATGCAACAAGCGCAACTATTCCAAGCCTAAATAAATTAAATCTGATGATATTTCCTATCCTTGAATACCCTTCTAAAACGAGTAATGTTATTTTTTTTTGATTATGATATAACTCCAAAATAATCAACAACGATATAGCCAATAAAATAAATGTTATCTTAGAAATATCATTTAAATAGAAGGCAGGAATTACTTGGAATTCATACTCAATTTCAGATAATTGAAGATGATTACTATTCATAACATCAGCCAACATTAACGAGAATTCATCTGCTTTTTGTTTATCATTTAAATACAATGTAAAGTTACTATTTATCCATTCGCTTTTAATATTGTCATCTTTATTGTCCAAATCACCGATGTAGCCCCAATTATATGTAGTCAACTTTGGAATACTAAAAACTTTAGTTACCTTATTTTCAGAGTCACTGCTGTATGTCATGCTCTTATTAATTGGTTCTAGTGATTGACCTTTAGATAGCCAAATATTTGAAATAAGTTCAACATCTTCAATGTAGCAATATGCTTCATATTTAGAGTCAGATGAATTTTTGAGGCAACCTTGAACACCATTCTCTTTCATTAAAGTAGCTATTTTAGTAAACACAAATGGATCCTCTAAAAGTAATGGTTCATAATTCACGACATAAACACCGTATTTAGTTTTAACTAAGTCATTAAAATGTTTGGTATGCCTTAATTGGTTGCTGTAAAATTGTATTGAGGTTACAATACTTGCCCCTAAAACAATACTCAATAAAACAATACCAATGATTGCCAACTTCGATAGAGAAACATGCTTCATCATATTAAGTGCCATACCTTTCTTCATAATGAGTTACATTGGGGCTAAAACAGTCAAGTACTAGCACATTTTTATCCTCGCTTTATTAGAATAAAATCATCTGATACTTCTTTAAACCCTTCATCATGTGTCACCACAATCACTGTTTTACCTTCATTTCTCATTTGTTTTAAATAACTTAGTATGAGATCTTTGTTATCTTGATCTAGTGAAGCAGTTGGTTCATCACATAAAATGATGTCACAATTCTTGATGAGTAGCTTAGCAATCGCAATGCGTTGTTGTTCACCACCACTGCATTTATAGATCTTCTTGTTTAATATGTCTTGAAGCC
>CAZWEF010000194.1:0-1541 GCA_964632125.1 uncultured Erysipelotrichales bacterium | reverse complement strand
GAAATACCTATCATAAAACCGATACAAACAAAAGAGTATGAAACAAAACAAAGTAAATACAATGTAGTTAGTCGCCTCCCCCTAAGATCAATAGTGTTAGGTCCTTCCGGTTCGGGAAAGTCGATCCTGCTTCAAAATATGATTTTAGATATTTATAAGGATTGCTTTAGCCGGATTTACATCTTCAGCCCCTCTATCAATGTTGATTTTCAAACGTGGGAACCAGTTAAGAAGTATATCAACAAAAACATAAACAACACTCATGATGAAAACTTTTACTATGACAACTTTGATGAAGAAGCGCTACATTCAATTATTAACACGCAAAGGAAAGTAGTTGAGTATCAGAAGAAGAACGATCATAAAAAGTTGTTTCAGATATTGGTTATCATTGACGATTTTGCAGACAACTTTAAAGTTTCACATCATCCATTAATCAACGCTTTGTTTACTAGGGGTCGTCACAGTTGTATTAGCACGATTGTGGCAACGCAAAAATTCCACGCTTTATCTAACATCATAAGAATCAACGCAACGGACTTGTATGTTTTTCGTTTGAGGAACTATTCTGACTTACAAGCTTTTTTAGATGAGGTGAGTGCCTTAGCGGAGAAACAAGTTATCTTACAAATGTATAAGATGGCAACTGATGAGCCTTATAGTTTTTTGTATGTGAGGTTGACGGCAAAGAATAAGAACGAAATGTTTTTCATTAGATACGAAAAGAAGTTGGTCTTAGAGAATTGAATTGATTTAATAATATTGTTCAAACAGTATTATTAAAACAATTATGGTTTCTTTATAAAGTCAGCGACAACATCACTCATATTTTTGAACTTTGGTTTGGTAACATCTTCGATTACCTTCTCTATGGAACTACCTACCTTTTCAACATCAGCCATTGGAACACTTATGCTGTCAGGCTCGTAAACTAAATCTTTTTCTGAAAGACTTCTGTTGCAACAAAGTATTTTAATCAATAGATGACACATAGTAAGTGGTGATATATTAACATTGTTTAGAAAAAGGTATGCTACAATGTTCACCACACAAACCATGATGTGAAGCATATACTTGTTCATTAACAATCATCACAAATTTTCTAAAACACTTAACCTACTATTCAAAGATGTTATGGTACTTATGTTATTATTAATGATTTGCTGTTGCTCCCTTATGTATACCTTCGTTCATCAATATTAAAGTAGACATTGTCCCGGAACAAACACTTGATAATTTTTCGTGTAGGTGTCGAAGATACGCTTCCATGAGGGCTTGAGCTCAAGCGCCCATGCCTTCTAAAAGACTAACTCTTGTTGTTAATGCTTCTACTTTATTGTTTAACTCTTTAATTCCTTCATTCATCAAAGCTACTAATTTATCATAATACATAAAATGATAGTTATTCTCATCACTAGTATCAACAAAAACAGCTTCTGGGACAATTGGTAGTACCTCTTGTGCAATAAAACCAAGACTTCTATTCGTGTTATCATACATTTTAAATGTTTTGCCTTGTAATTGGTTTATTTTATCTAATG
>CAZWEF010000193.1:0-1548 GCA_964632125.1 uncultured Erysipelotrichales bacterium | reverse complement strand
ATTTATAATATTATTTTATTTTATCCTTTTTAATTATTTTTAATCAAATATTGTTGTTCCAATATCTCTTATCTCAAGAACTTGTTGTGATTCTAAAACAATATACATAATATTAGCAATATTAGACAATGTATTTCCGTCAGTTGCTTTACACTTAACTAATAATAGCTGACCCGCTTTAGTTGAGACACCACTCCAATCTGCATCTGGAACTTTTTCGAAAGATAATGCAAATACAAATTTATCTTTATAATAATTTTTATATCGAATACCAATTGAATGCTGATGATGATCTGGAAGATTTAAACTTTTTCGTAAGTGATAAAAGCATTCTGAAATTGAGTTGCAACTATATTCTGGTATCAATTTCGATCCTAATTGCAACTGAAATTCCAGCTCATACCTCTTATCATATCTTGGTTTATTGGTTGAAAGGCTCATCGGATGATAAAAGTTAATGCTTGGTTTAGAAAATGGATTAGCGTCATTGTTCTTATAAAATGTAATAAAGCATCTTTGAAGCCTACTAACAGCTCTAATAATTTGTATGGCTAAATTATTTCCTGATATTGCGCTTTGTTGTGAGATATAAGTGCTATATTCAAGACTTAATGACTTCCCACTTAAGAGATGCTCAATATAACTGTTATTTAATTGGCTATCAATTTTTATAATTTCTACGATCAATTTACAATTAGTTAGTTCAAAAACATTTGATGTGTTAGCAATTGTGTAATCATCATATGGTGCAGCGTAATCTGCAGGTGCTACAATTGCATCATTTACATCACCTAGCTCAAATTCCAGAACCAATGGGCACCATTTAAGCGGAATATATTTAGACTGATTAAACAAGCCGCATAATGGTCTGAATGCAACAGTTTTAGAATCTCCATTATCAATAGTAGGTAAAAGTCTCTGAACATAACCATTAATATTGTCTTCTGTTATTGCTTGTGCGTATAAAGTGTCAGTAGTATTTAAAACTGTAGATGAATCCCAACGTCCTCCAAATCCAATCATATCAGCATTATCTTTAACACTTTCATTTTGCAATGATGTCATAAGCTCCATATAACGACCAAAGTCTTGGATATCTTCAATAACTGATGATCCATTACCTCCCAATACACGTAGCCTCTTAAAGAAAAGGTGCGGTTGTCCAAGTGGCCTTAGTAATTTACCTGCTCCTCCAGTGTTTGTAATTGTAAATTGAAATACAACTGATTTTGGATCAAGCCAGTTTGAATCGTCTCCAGATAATTGAAATCTAACCAAACGCACTCCTTCAGTTGGTTTATAGATATTACTTCCAGTTGCCATAAACTGAGAAATCTTCCTATCTTCAACATATGAGGTTCCAGGTGGTAATTTAAAACTCAATGAATCAATTAAAAAATCTTCAGCTCCATTTGTAATAGCTTCCATTATATATAATCAAATAACAAAAAAATTAAACTATATTAAACTTGTTTTTATAAATTTTACTTCACTTTTATTTATTATTTCTTTATCATTTTTATTTTCAATAATTTTTCTTGTTTCATC
>CAZWEF010000192.1:0-1568 GCA_964632125.1 uncultured Erysipelotrichales bacterium | reverse complement strand
CTAATTTCTCAGCTGAAGCCGTCAGGTTTTCCTGGAGAATCCTTAAATATGAGAACCAGTCCATTATGCCCTTTGCGGTGACCGGTATATGGAGCGTGTCCACATTTTAGATAATGATTGAAAATAGACAGTTTTGTTGTAGAAGTCTCTTTATTCATTGAACTAAACATTCTTGGGTTAATTTCCTAAAGTTTATTTATAGTAAAAATTTTCTAGAAAATTTTTAAATGTGGGATATTTACCACACCCTTAATTTCAACCATAATTCCCATTCCTTCCGCGTTTATACACCCCCGCCCCCAAAGCATCATAATCCCGCCCCCATGTTTTACCGTTTTTAAGGTAACATTTTCCTCATACTCTTTTGTGCTGAATCGCCAAACCCAAGTGTTGCCATCACTCTTAAACAGGTTTATCTTAGTCTCATCGGACCAAATAACACGTTTCCAGAAGCTCATTGGTATTTTTATCCACTTTAAGCATGATTCGGCCGATGTAAGGTTACGTGAAAAAAAAGGGTATTTAATGTCGCATGCCATTAGCGCCACCCATGTCATTAGCGCCACCCTATGTCAAAAAGACCACTGATTAAAAACTCGAAATATAACATAAAGAATATAGAAAAGGATATAAATAAGTTTGAATTTAGATAGTAAAAAGATTTTTTCAGTTCTTCTTTTCTTCTCATCTCTGTTTATCTTCTTCAGTATTCTAGTTTTTAAAAATTATAAGTTCAAATAAAAGAGTTAAAAATATCTAGGAAAGACTTTAAAACATCTCTTCATCTATAACAAGCTTTATTTTATGCCTAGGTTCTTTTAATAATTATTTTTTAGCTTTGTAATAATTCAGAAAATTTTCAATGAAAAGAAGAAACTTTATAATCCTAATGCCAAAAGTTGTCAAAATTGAAAACTTAACACAAAAAATTGAACTAATAGAATACTTGAGGTCAGGCACATTACCTCACGGGCTTAATAAGGATCAAAGAAAACGATTTAAAGAGAAAGCTTCAAAATTTACCTTTTTGAACGATATTCTGTGTTTTAGAAGTGCAGACAATACTTTGAAAAGAGTCATTTTTGATTTTGAAACTGACATAATAAATCTTATACTTGAAGAAGAACATCAAGCTGGTCATCCGGGAATGAATAAGCTTGTTGATCTTATTCATAGAAAGTATTATGGAATTTCAAGTTCCAAAATCAATGATTTTGTTCGTGCATGCGAAGCATGTTCATCTATCAATACATTGGCAACCGTCCAAGACATACATGTCAATGAAATTACTGCAAAATATGATCGATACATTATGGATTGTATTGATCTTAGAAAATATTCAGAATCAAATGATGGTTATTGTTGGATATTGAATGTAATTGATACCTACACGAAATATCTTTTTAGCTATAAAATGAAAGACAAATCTGCTGATTCTGTTAAAGAATGTTTGGAGCATATATATATGAACTATGGTACTCCATTATCAATTCAATCGGATAATGGAAAAGAGTTCTCTAACGAACTTTTAAGACAATATCATGCACACCTGAATATAAGAGTTGTGC
>CAZWEF010000191.1:0-1587 GCA_964632125.1 uncultured Erysipelotrichales bacterium | reverse complement strand
GTTCATTAAAGTACTTCCTTTCCTAGAAATTATTTTGTGATCAGAATATTTATAATTAGTGTCTTCACTTAACTTTATGACTTCGAAATTCTAATATTTGTTTTTAGAGAATCATGCACTAAAACATAATCTATTCTTGTTTCTGCAGCAAATGTGTTCTCATTTAAAAGCGCCCCTAAATCTGTATAACCTACATCAACTATATTCTTTATAGTGTTAGAAAATATATTTCTTAACTTGAAATTAGCATTTAAGTCGCCAATAATCAATAATATATCTTCAAAAGTTGTTGAAGAAAAGCTTGGGATACTTTGACCGAAGAATCAACCTAGTTATTCAATTATAATGAGGTGATAAAATGGCAAAAGAACCTATAAAAAAAAGCAAAAGATGGAAAATATTATTTTAGAACACATTTAGGATTCGATACTGATAGAAAGAGAATACAGAAATATTGTAGTGGTTTTATAAATAAAAAAGAGGCTCGTGAAAAGTATTACGAGCTTCTATTACAAAAAGAATCATATCTAGAAATTAAAAAGGATAGCATTATATTTGATGGACGTATTTCTATTATTCAAACTCACTTTTCATTTTTTAACAAAATGGTATTAGATGAGATTGAACCCATTCATGTACAAAAATGGCAATTAACTTTAATTAAAAAATTAAAGCCAACTTATGTTAGAGCAATACAAGTATTATTTTCAATAGAAATGGATAGAGCGGTAGTTTTAGGATTAGCAAGGCAAAATCCATCTAAAATAGTAGGAAATGTAAAAATGCAAAAAGTTAAAATTGATTTTAGAACACTGGAAGAATTTCAAAGAGTTATTTCAATTATCAACAAACAAGATTATTATCAGTATTTTCATTATCTATGCTTATGGTTATTGTTTATGACTGGAATGCGTATTGGTGAAACAACAGCTTTGTAATGGACTGATGTTGACTTGGAAAATGGTATTTTAAACATAAATAAGAATTTGTTATATAAAAGTCAAACCAATTATAAATTTGGGGAACCAAAAACAAAAGCAAGCAATCAGCAAATTGTATTAGATAATGACACGTTAAGATTATTAAAAGATTGGAAAGAAATTCAACAAAAAGTAATTTCAAGTGATTCATTCATTTTAAGTTACAATAGCTATCCTACTCAAAAGCATACTTTATCACATACAGTTAAACGCTATACAAAAATGGCAATTGCACATTCAATTCATATTCATGATTTAAGACACTCTCATGCCTCTTTATTAATTCAGTTAGGTGAAAATCCATTAGTTATTCGTGACCAACTAGGACATGAGGAAATTGAAACAACATTAGGTACATATGGACATCTGTACCCTAATACGAATTATGAAGTTGCAAACAAACTAAATGGAATAATAAACATAGACAACAATTACAATACGAATAGCCTTAATCTCAATCAATTTACAATGAAATTTCCGTCAAATGTGCAATGGGAAATTAAAAAGAGCATAATAGCCCTTTATATAAAGGCTTTTAAGCTCTCCACTTACTACTCCCACTCAATCGTTGCAGGTGGTTTAGATGTGATGTCATAGACAACACGAT
>CAZWEF010000190.1:0-1588 GCA_964632125.1 uncultured Erysipelotrichales bacterium | reverse complement strand
TATTTCGGTCATGGCTTACTTCCAAACAGAACAGGCGATATGTTATATGATTTCGGTCTTGGAATAAATGTTAGTGTTGGTGAGCAAGATCAATTACAAGTAATCGAGCCTATTACAACCTTTGATGGAAGTTCTGATGCAATTGATATTGATGTTGCAGAAGCATTATTAGGACCAGTTTCTATTCCTATTAAAACGGGCTCAGATATGGAAGAATTTGATTTCCAAAGTATATTAAAATTATCATACTCACATGAATACAGTGACAATGAGCGAGTAGTAAGTCCAAACCACTCTTTTATGTTTGAAAATTTTGTAGATGAAAATCTTAATCCAATTGACATCTCAACATATATTGAAAATGGTATTGTGAAGCAGGACGGAAAAGTTTATGCACAAATTAGAGCAGGTGGAGAAGGTTTATTTCCTAATGATAGTGAAGCAGCTATAACCAAAACATTCCAATATGGTGGAGGTACTGGTAAGGATGTGTTTGTAGAGTTAGTATTTGAAACAACACCTTATGAAATAACATTTGATTTAAATGGTGGTACAGGAACTCAACCAGCACCACAAACACTATTAGAGGGTGAATTTGTAAATGCTGTTGAAGAACCAGTAAAAGAAGGACATACATTCAAAGGTTGGAATACATCTATGGATGGCACAGGAACAACTTGGGATTTCGCGACATCAACCATGCCTGCAAATAATGTCACATTGTACGCACAATGGGAAGCAGCTACTTTTGAAGTTGTCTTTGAACTAAATGAAATGTCAAGAAGTATTTGGGCAACGCAACAAGTTGTGTTTGGAACATTATTAATGGAACCTGAAGTACCAACTCTAGAAGGATATTATTTCAGTGGGTGGTACACAACACAAGATGGAAGTGGTTTACCTTGGGATTTTAACACGATGACAATGCCAGCAAATAATATTACACTTTATGCTCAATGGGAACAAGATGCTCCAGGACCAGTGACTGAATTCATGCTGACATTTAATTTGAATGGTGGTACAGGGACAGCACCTGCACCGCAAAGCTTACTAGAAGGTGATAAAGCAGTTAAGCCTGTTGATCCAATTAAAGAAGGATTTACATTTGTAGGGTGGAACACGATGGCAAATGGCACAGGAATGGATTGGGATTTTGATACAACGTTGATGCCAGCAAATGATGTGACTCTTTATGCTCAATGGGAACAAGAAATTGCCCCTACGCCTACGCCAACACCTACCCCAACGCCAGTAGAGCCAGAAAAGAAGTTACCAGAAACTGGTTTAAGTACTTCTAATATTATGCTAGGTTCAGGTTTTATGGGTATTGGATTAATGGTTATGTTGCTAAAAAAGAAAGCAAGTATTATTGAGTAATCAGTACAAATGATTAATTCAACCATATGCTATTTAATGATTTAAGTTTTGGGATAGGATGTTATAAATCGAGACCTTCCTTAAATACTATTGAAGTTAAAATATAAATGCAATAGTTGATTCTTACGAGTCAACTATTTTTAATGGTTCTATAATAATTTAGTGGGTGGAAGAAGTTCGTAAAATCATCAACTTCTCGGTACGTATTAAG
>CAZWEF010000189.1:0-1618 GCA_964632125.1 uncultured Erysipelotrichales bacterium | reverse complement strand
AGACTTGAACGTGTGAGAAACAAAGTTGTATTTTGAAAAGTGAAAGGACTAAAAACATGAAATACTTAAATGTCTTATTAAAAATAACGTTTTTTAGTGGATTGTTTTGTTTTATAATGATATTCATTAGTATGATTCCATATGGATTTGGAGAACACTACTGGGATTCTCCTTTTGATGCACCACCTTTTATGTGGATGTTTGCTGGATTTATACTTGTCATAGGGTCATTGATTGCCCAAATGCTTGTTCGTTCTATTCAAGAGTCTAAAAAGAAAAACTATTTATTAGCATATGGCATTCGCACAATTGCAGATGTAACAAATGTTAAACCAACAGGATCCTCAATTAATGATCAACCTGAAATAGAGGTTGATGTGCAATTTGAAACCATAGATAGAAAACAAGTAGTCGCTTCATTCAAAAAAGTCGTGTTAATCACTCAATTGCATTACCTACAACCTGGCATGAAACTCTTCATTAAATATGATGCCAAAAATCCAAAAAGAATTATAATCGATCCTCAAAGTGAAAAAGATGTTAATCCATTTCAAAAATGGGATTCTAAAACAATGGATCAATTTGTTGAAGAAACTTTCCATACAATAAGAGAAGGTGTTTACACGCAAGCAGTTATCGTATCTATTATACCTACAGGGAAAATCGTAGCGGGTAATGCAGAAATGGAAGTAAAACTCAAAGTTACGCGTCCAAACAATTCAATTTTTGATGCCACCATATTCAAAGTATTACCATCTTTTGCGTTATCTAAACTCACTGTTGGATCTGTGATACAAGTACAGTATTCAAAAACGAATGAACAAGACATTGCCATAGTGTTATCGTTGTAGTTTTGAGTATAGCTCAAGCATTAGTTGATTTAGTTCAATACATGAATGAACTCTTTTAAGTGCCATCTTTTAGATGATCACAGGTAGCTAGGGACATGGATTTTAATAGAGAAAGCATACGATTGTTTGGATTGCGCTTATGGTAGACAAAACTTATGAAAGTAACTTATTGTTTGTTTACTTACATATTCCAGAACATAAAAGCAGACAATATACACAATACTCATAATATTCACAAATAGCCCATAATTATTGCTTTTTAATCAACAATTTGTTAAAATAAACAATGGAAAACACATTTTTACATGATGTGTATTGAGAGGAGATTAATCTTTTGAAAAAATCAATTAACACAAAAATCCTGAGCAAACTTAGCATCCTTTTAGCATTTATGCTTATTGTTTCAAATATCACCACACTGAGTGCATTTGCTGGTGATGCAGGTGACTTTCCAGCTAATGAACAGCCACCTACAAGTACTGTTATTGGGCGTGATTATTTCACTATCCCTAGTGTTAGTAATTCAAGTTTTCATCCTGACTATCCTAATGTTATCAATGTCACTAAAAATTTAGCTAATCAAAAAGGTGCCATTTGGTCATCTGAAAAAGTATCATTGAATGCCTCTTTTACATATGAAACACACATGTATTTAGGAAGAAGTGCAGATAAAGCAATGGGCGGTGTTTCAGGCGTTGCTGGAGCAGATGGTATGACATTTACTATGCAAAATGATCCTAATGGTAATAATGCAATAGGTGCATGGG
>CAZWEF010000188.1:0-1724 GCA_964632125.1 uncultured Erysipelotrichales bacterium | reverse complement strand
CTTTTCCTTCAGCATATCCGGTATAGTAGTTACGATCCAATGAGTAGAACAACAACATCTTATCAACAAAGGTCATAAAGGCTTTAAATGCAGTGTTTTGTATGTTTTCTGTTTTAAAATTAGTATTATTGTAAACATATTTTACAAAGGATAATTTACCTTTACTATCTTCTGATAGTATTAAATCTAGACTAGAAGTATCAACCAACGAAGAACTACCACTGTTTAATTCATGATCATAAACCAATACTTGTTTAGAATCAATATAGAGTGTTTCTTTAGCAATCATGTTGTGTGACAACTTATCGTAAAGATAAATCACTTCTACACCATCAAATTCTAACACGTATTTAAAGCTCACTAAAGGACTTTCACTGCTCAAATTCGTATAAGCTTTAATGTTTCCCTTTTGTTTATCTGTTAGATTAGCAACAACATCAAATAGAGCCAATCCTAGATTTGATTTTCCCGAAGCATTTGCACCAAAAATAACTGCAGTTTTAATGCAATTGTTGATCACATTTTCTTCATTAAACAAGTAATGACCAGCGTTTAAATTGAAAACCAGACGATCTTTAAAATTCTTGAAATTTTGAACCTCGAATTGTTTCAACATATTTCATCACATCCTCTCATCATTATTATATACACGTCAATCTTAGATATCAAGTTCTATCGTATTTTTTTTACGCCAATATAGAGCGTTAAACTAAATGTTTTTTATAACAGTAAATACTCTATTCTAGTTTTCTCTTAGATTATGTGCTTCTTAAAGAATATAAGCGAACTAAAGACAAAATATGACTCTTTGATTTCAAATACACGTTCACTTTTAGAACATGATGCTTCATCCTTTCCTTGGTCATTTTTTTCAAACTTTTGTACACTATTTGTTTTGACATAATAAATTTGACACCTTAATTTGTTAGTTTAAATTTAAAGGTATATTCCATAGCATACCTTTTCTTATGCTTTAGATGTCTTTACAAGGTGCTTTTTAACTTGTATACTTAAACTTGTATCAGTCTTCTATTGTGATTGATATCTATATTTTTACTTGCTTAAAAGAAATAAGGGGCGAATTTATGATTGAGACATTAATGAAATACCAGCGTCATTACAACTATAAACGATACATTAAGTGGTTTATTGGGATTGCTTTTAATCTTCTATTTTTATTTGAATACGCTTATGATGCATTTGTTTTGCATCTAGATTCGTTGGATGCTTTTGTTGTGACGTTTTTAATTTTACTGTTTGTTTTGTATAAATTCTTTCGCATGTATTTTAAAACAAGACAAGACATTGGTACCATCATTCAAGCTTATTGTCAAACAACAGATGATCCTGAAGCAACTTACAATGCCATTGAACAAACCTTTTATTCAGGGTTAATCATTGAAAAAACACACTATGATCAAAACTTCATCATATCAGTCACAAAACAAGGGTTTTTGTTAATACCTGTTAAAAGCATTGTTTGGATGTATGATCAAACCCAATCAAAGCTATTCAAATCATATGACTTGTTAAGTCTTGCTCTTTACAATGGGCAACGTAAACACATTAAACTAAAGCAATCACCTAAAACCAATTTAAATGAAGTGATTTGGTTTTATGAACAACAGGTGCCAAGTATAATACTTGGTTACTCCAAAGAAAACGCACAATATTATTTTAGTAGAGCCTACATGTCAACAAACACAACACGTCCCACTCATGAG
>CAZWEF010000187.1:0-1761 GCA_964632125.1 uncultured Erysipelotrichales bacterium | reverse complement strand
AAGGTAAAACAGTGATTGTGGTGACACATGATGAAGGGTTTAGAAGTGTTTCTGATAACTTCATTGAACTAAAAAGAAGATGAAGAAATTACTTTTAGTGAATACCGTCATTGTCTCTCTTATTGCATTTTTCTTTTCACTTCTTATCTTTGACCAATTTATTGATGCTAAATTCTATAGCTATCAAGATTTTGATTCCAAGTATATTGTGATTGAGCCAGACTTAAATTTGAGTATGAACCAATTAATGGAGATGTTTGATAAGTATCAGTTAAGTGTTTACAAATCTGATTTCATAGAAAATGAGAAGAAATATATTATTTACTACCTAAATGATGTTTTAGGGTATGTTGATGGACTACTACTTAAAGAACAAATTGGGAAAGTAGCGTTGAATGCTAAACTAGATTCTAACAGTAATCAACTAAGTACAAAGCTTTTAAATCCAATAAAAGATGAACACTACGTTGTTAAGCCGATGGACGCAACAACAAAGCTAGGTGGAGCATATAGTATTGTAGGGGATAGAGGGAATGATTTTATTGATGAATTAACCTATGTAAGTAATGGGAAATTTACTTATAGTGAGAACCTGCAATTTGATATTGGCTCTAATACAACATTTTTTCTATACTACACAAGCCTTGTGTTGATTTTAGTTGTCATTGTTACAATGATTCAAGTCAACATTGCAACAGCCAAAAAGAGTAAGCTTATAAAACTACAAAAATTAGAGGGTGCATCAAGCTTAAAAATATGGTTTCATTTAGTCTTCATTCATGTCATTTTCCAAAGCTTGATTAGATGGGCTATTTATGTTGTTCTCATGAAATTAATTTTAAATGTATCTTTATTGAACCTAGGTCAGTTATTCTTGTATATAGGACTAGTTGAATTGTTTGTTTGCTTAGCACTAATTGTATCATCAGGTGTCATATACGTAACGATATCAAGGATTTCAATAAATGATGTTGTGAAGGGCAAGACTACTTACTTAGGGCAGCTTCTTCTATTAAATATGATTAAGTTTATTATCATCGGGTTAACCTTTCAATTTGTGGTTACAACCTTAGTAGACATGAGTAGATACATTGGGGTTCAAAGTTATGCTCAAAACTTCAAGAATGATGTTAAAGAAATGTACTATACAATGGGTACTGAATATATTCCTGACAAATTATTAAGAGAAAGAACTAAGGAAGTTTTCGATTACTTAGAGGCTAATAATGGAATGTTTTACTACAATAACCTAATGGAATTATCACAAGATACAGTTGTGGTTTCAGTTACGAAAAACTATTTGATTCAAAATGGGATTGTGGATGAAGGCTTTTCCTTTGATGAGACATCATTTTATTATTTTTTTCCCGAAGGCTATCAAACTGAATACGCTAAAAAGATTGAATTAGACAGTTATTTTGGTGCGAAAAATAGTGAAATATTGACATACAAAAAGTCTGTAAAACCTAAGATTTATTCAAGTTTAGTGCTCAGTAGATCATTAAATAGTCATCAATTCATCTACGTGTATGATAGAATAGTTAACGAAATGTCATCATATTTATTTTTTAATTATTCTGGTAATCAGGAACAGGCACAAAGCTATCTAGATGAATTGTTTAAAAAGCAAGGTTTACCTAGTGGGCTATATCAAATTGGTAATCCATATGAAAATGAAGTGCGTACAAGTCTCGTATTGATTGAGTCTACTCTTATTTTTAGTGCACCAATTCTTGTGTTGATTGTACTTCTATTGCTTTC
>CAZWEF010000186.1:0-1765 GCA_964632125.1 uncultured Erysipelotrichales bacterium | reverse complement strand
CCTGGAATTGGTGTTGCAATACAATAAAAGCATATGGACGCACATCTTGCTGCACAAGTAAATAGTCCTCTAGGTCCTACTGTAGAGACACTGTTCATTATTTTCACCCCCTTTCAATAAAGTATTAAGTAACAATTTGTATTTGTAAATTACATAGGTTATCTTCATTTTTAATTAGCCCTTTAGCGACCACGCATGACAAGCAAAATGACTTGGCTTTACATGAGTGACATTTATCAAGATCGTGACTCCTGTTTCGCCATATACTCTCAACTCTTTGATAGATATCCCCAAAGTCATTTGTTATATTCGCTTCGACGTTTTTCCAACCTCTGCAAGGGAAGCAATTTCCTTCGTAATCAATAAATAACATTCTATTCATACATAAATTTATAAATGACGATTCGTTTGAGTTATTGAGTAAGTCATGACTCATAAGATTTTCTTTATTGATCAAAGTGCCACTTTGTCTAATTGCATCATTAATTGGAGGATTATAGTAGACATGATGGTTTGCATGTTTTTGAAGATTGAAAATAGGTGTGGTTAAATAAAAATTCACTTCATGTTCCTCCAACATGTCGATAAGCGTTTGATATTCTTTGGTGTCATGAACAATTTGAATATTGAGAGTGATATCATATTTTTTAACCCATAAAAGATATCTTTCACTTTTTAAAAGAAGTAACCCATTTGTCTCAATGAATATCGGGATTGTTTTACTTATGGTTCTTATATGAACAACGAGATGATTTAAAACATCGTAGTTAAGAAAAGGATTTCCCCCAATTAATCGAATTGAATCGCATTGAAAATATATTGCTTGTTCAATTAAATTCTTAATTCTAGATATATTCATAGAAAGAGTTACCTGGTTTTTGCTATTCAAACATGTACATTTTTGACAACTATAAATAGGTGTTTCGTGACAATGTGTGCAGTTTAAATCACATGTCTGTGATATTTCTAGGCTCAACTCTTTTAGATGATATGACTTACTTATATCACTAATGAGCCTTGTGTATATACCACCAATTGAAAAGCTATCACGATAAAAAGATGGATGAGTAACACTAATTACTAAATTTAAATTCACTAATTCTTCGATGAATGCACTTGTCTTATCATCTAGTAAGTCATTTTCATCTAGTCCATTGACTATTTTTTTTATAATCTCAAGCTTGTCTGAATCATCAATTAAATAAATATTAAACTCTAATTGATCATAGATTATTGCAAAATCTTTAGAGATTAAATAGTTGGAAGAGTAACTAGGTAAAATCATTTTTAAGCCCCCTCTATGTTAGAAAATTAGTATTTAAAAACATTTTAGTGGTAAAAAGCGATATAGTCAAGTAATTAAGGTAATTAAGTAAAACATTGACGCAATCTCCACATAATATTGATTATTCTCTACCCAAAGAAAATAATGTAGATTAAATACATTTTTAATTTTGATATTTTAAGCTTGAAAATATGGGGTTGAGTTAGATTGTTTGTGTAAATAAACAATGATTGTATAAAAAGGGAATGATTATAGTAAAAATAAGTATACAGAACTATTTTAAAAAGAGGACATCCTATGAGATAAATGCTACGCAAGTCATTTATGAGCAATCCACACACTTAATCAATAGGTCTTAAAATTTCTTATTATATGTTTCTTTTATAAATCCTTGTGTTGCTTTTATAGAACAAAAAAATATCAATGAATCTATTCTAGAATATTGTAGCGAAACAATAAACTAAGTAAATAGGATTGAAT
>CAZWEF010000185.1:0-1767 GCA_964632125.1 uncultured Erysipelotrichales bacterium | reverse complement strand
AATTGGTGAATTGCATGTATACTTATGGGTAACAGGGTTATACCGATTGCTCATTAGTATACACTTTTTGGTGTTGCGAATGTTATTGCTGTGAACTATGTCATTAAATAACCTCAGTGGTAATCCGTACGATTTATATAATAGGAGGTTGTTATGTATGGTTATTAACGAGAAAGTGAAACAAATTATCAATTCAATTATTGGTGAATTTGAAATGGTTAAAGACCATAGAGAAAAAAGTGAAAGGACAGGAGTTATTGAAATTGTTGCAAGTGGTGAGCGTTACTTCGTTAAAATTCATAATAGACTAAGCCGTTGGAATCCAGAAGTTTATGCGTATCAAAATTGGATAATAAATATACAAAATATGGCTCCAAAATTGATTGAATCCTTTAATCAAGATGATGTATTTGGAATTATAACAACGCCTGTAATCGGTAAAACAGTGAATGAAATGAATATGCAAGATGAACGGAAATTGCAAGAAGTATATTTTGAAGCTGGCAAATTATTCAGAGAAATGCAAAGTAGCCATAGGGGGTCTTTTTTTGGAATACCCAAATCCGATGGCAGTCCATATGAACAGTCAGTAGTTAATTCCCCGGTAATTTATATATGCAATTCGTTAGAGGACATTTATAAAGCAGGCTATGACAGAGGGCTTTTTGATAGTTCTCACAAAGTTTTAGTTGATTGGTGTTTGAATAATTGCACGGTTTTTGCTGACGACTATCCTTGTCCTACGAATTGGGATTTTTCTCAAAACAATTGGATGGTTGATGAAAAAGGCAAATTTACAGGCTTTATTGATTTTGAAAATATGTTTTGGGGATTACCTCTCGATAGTTTTGGGGTAGTTATAAGCCGATATACTTATGATAAACCACATTTATTAGAAGCTTTGTTTAATGGGTATGGGCTAGATAACGATGATGAAACCAAACTAAAGATGAAGATATTAAGTATTAAAATGGCTCTTGCTGATGTTCTATTAGGAAATTCTACTAATAATTCAAGGTTTTATGAATGCGGAAAACGATTGCTAAAAGATTTAATGGATAATCACACCAAATAAGCGTTATTCTGACGAACGAGGGTTTGGCTGCTTTAGTACATAGGCGGATTTGATATTGGGAGGGATTAATATGAATAGCAAAGTTATACATTATGAGTTTAGACATCAGAGTAATTTTCATAATATTTTTGAAGGTTTTAAATATAATACAGAACTGTATAGTATTGTCTTACCATTTCTAAAGGATATGGAAGAAGAAAGCATTATAGAAAAGCGCTTTACTGCAACGCTTAAATCTTTTGTAAGTACTTCAGGATTTACAGAAGTTACACATCAAGGTGTTACTGGAGTTAAAGAAAATGAACAACATCGTTATGCAAATTGGAAAGGTAATAACGGCAGCTATAGTCGCATTAAAGAATTTGGAGAATATGTTCCGCCCGAATTATTAATGACTGTGTTCATACCTGACTTCAATGTCTGTGTAGAGTATGAAATACGGGATGTTTTATTAAAAGCTCTTAATTGGAACAAAATAACGAACCAAAGACTGCAAAAACTAAATCAGAACGCTGGTGTTGATACTGGTGTGATTTTGATGAATGTAAACAATTATTTTGAGCTTATGCCCGCAATGGAAAACATAAAATTGTAGAGCATAATGGATGTTTAATCAATAGCACAAAATAATTGTTTACACATCCATTATGGTCTACAATTTTATGTTTTCCATTGCGGGGATAAGCTCAATA
>CAZWEF010000184.1:0-1786 GCA_964632125.1 uncultured Erysipelotrichales bacterium | reverse complement strand
CCTTTAGTGTCAAGATGATTGATGGCATACTCTGATTGATTGATTATAACAGCGATTGGTGTTTTGAGTTCATGAGATGCGTCGGAAGTGAATTGTTTTTCCTTTTCAAAAGATTGTTGTAAACGATCAAGCAATCGGTTAAATGACTGACTTAACTGATGTACTTCATCTTTTCCATTAGTTGGACTAATACGTAAAGACAGATCACTTCCTTGTTCAATTGAATCAATTGAATCAATCATTTGATGAATGGGTTTAAAACTCTTTTTTGTGATGATGTAGCCACCAATAGAGCCAATCAACAATAAAAAGGGTAGTGAAGCAAGTACGAAAAGAGTCAATTTCTGTGTGGGTCTATCAACATAATGATTGATAATAAAACCTCGAATAACAACCTGTTCTTGTCCAAAATCTAGGACATAGTCATGGATATAATAAGCGACATTATTTATTTGAATAAGACTTGTTTGATTGTGTTTAATGGGCATGTCTTGTTCAAAGCCTTTTGGAGAAACACCTCTTATCAATTCACCATTTAAAGAATACACACCAATCATGACGTCGCCTCGACTAAATAAAATGTCGTCATCAAAGTTAATTTTTCCATCTTCAAACTCAATCTCTTTAGCCACATCTTGGACAAATTGAATGATCTTATTTTGATGATTGGTTGTGATAAGACGATCATTTAGTGTTAGGATAAAGGTAAAAACAATACCTATCATCAACATCAAAAATAAGACATACCAAATGGTTAAACGTGTTTTAATTGATATCATCAGTCATTTCCTTTAAAACATATCCTAAACCTCTCATTGTATGGATAAGTTTTGGTTCAAAGTTTTGATCAATTTTTTTTCTTAAATAACGAATATAAACATCAATGACATTGGTACCACCTTCATAATCATAGTTCCAAACGTGAGCCTCAATACGTTCACGAGTTAAAACGATACCAGTATGACGCATCATATACTCCAACATAGCAAACTCCTTACTTGATAGGGGAATTGTAGCATCATCACGGTATGCACAAGCTTTATCCAAGTCTAACACCAAATTAGCGACACAAACTTGATTCGTTGTTAGATTAGACATTCTTCTTGTGATGGCTCTCACTCTAGCGATAAGTTCATCAAGATGAAATGGTTTTGATAAGTAATCATCTGCACCAATGTTAAGACCGTGTATTCTATCTTCAATTTTAGATCGTGCTGTTAACACCAATATAGGTGTATCTATATTTTGGTCTCGAATAAGTTTAATCAAGTCAAAACCATTTATTTTAGGTAACATAATATCAAGAATGATTGCATCATAGTTCATGGATTGAACATAAGACAAAGCATCATCACCATTAAAGCAAGTATCAACCGCATAATGGTGTGCAATTAATTGATTTTTAATCACATCACTCAAGTCCAATTCATCTTCTACAAGTAGTACTCTCATTTTCCACCTCCATAATCATAGTATACCATGAACATTAAAAATAAATGAGAGAATCTCCTTTACTATTTAGTTAAATACCTAAAGGCTAATGGTTTCTAGTGATTATTCCTAAAAGAAATCTGAGGCTTAAATGTTTCTTAATAAAGATAAAGAATGTTATAAGTCAGGCACTTTTTACTGTGTTTGATGATTTATTATTTACAACTAAAAGTTAAGTTGGTGTTACGAAGTACGTGATGAAAAAGCACTCCGATGAGTGCCTTATTTACTAATACCTGTAACTTTTGTATAATTCATGCCATCAATGGTTGAACTGGTTTGACCATGACGATGA
>CAZWEF010000183.1:0-1799 GCA_964632125.1 uncultured Erysipelotrichales bacterium | reverse complement strand
ACTTCAATAATTTCTTCATCTAAAAACTGTGCTTCATCTATGGCTATAACATCAACATAAGCGTGCTCAAATTGAGCACTAATCTTTATTACGAACTTCTCTTTTATTTGATAATAGCTATCTATAACACTTATAAACAGATATTGTTCATTGCACAAAAAGATAATAAAATTAGTTTAGTATTTAAAGACTTACAGACTGAGTCTACAAAGCAAGCGAATGAGCTTATTAAACTGAGACACAAACATATAAAATACAATTGATTCTTGGTGCAGTAATCACTTTAACATGACTGAAACGTGTTATAAGGAACGCCCATAAAAGGCGTTCTTTTAAGATATAAGTACTAAAATTAGATTCACTATGCTCTCCATTTCATTGGGATTTGAGGATGCAATCAATATCGTGAGTGTTGCAAGTGTCTCATTTGAAATACGTTGTTTACCATTTAGATACAATGCATTATTTCTTTTTAAAAAATATAGAAAGATCACGGCAGCTATTCTCTTATTTCCATCAACAAAAGAATGATTTTTAGTAATTAAGTATAATAAATTAGCTGCTTTAGTTTCTAGTGTTGGATATAAATCAACGCCTCCAAATGTTTGATAAATCGCACCAATACTCGACCTAAATGAATCATCACGTTCAACCGCAAATTGGTCTCCTTTGTCCTTGAAGCTGGTTTTACGAACAACATCAATGCATTCTTCATATTATAATTTGTAAACATATTGTGTTCCAACTGGTATTTTGATTGCGTGATGGTCATACTCATCTAGTATTCTCAGACCCTTTTCATACGCCATTAAAAAATCTAGCAAAGTATCTGATGACAATGATAGTTGCCCATCTATTTGACGATACGAATTAAGTAGCCCTAAAAGCTCTTGGTAATCAGGGATGTTTAGTTTTTTCTCATTCAAAGCATATCCCTTCATCATATAGTCCTTTAGAATTGATGAAGCCCATTTCCTAAATGCAATCCCTCTATTTGATTTCACACGATATCCCACAGAGATAATAACATCAAGATTATACACTTTTACTGGTTTATTAGAATTTGCAATGTCGGAAAAGCCGACATTACTACTTTCATCTAGTTCACCTTCTTTAAAAATATTATTAATATGTTCAGTTATAGTGGACCTACCTTTTTCAAATAATTCTGAAATTTGTTTTTGAGACAACCAGACAGTTTCTTCATCAGGGGATACACTAACCTCTATTTCAAGTTCGCCATCTTTAAAAACGACTACATCATTAGTACTCACATAAACATCTCCTTTTGAGTATATTTTACCATAACGATAGTTTGAAATGAACAGCCTATGTCATTTTAAACGATTTTGCTTCGCTGTAATCGAAAAAATTAAGCTTCTATGATATCTCCTACATTATTCACTAACAAAATGATGTTGTATGAGAACATATGCAACAACTGATGAATCAACCTTGTATATTTGAACATGACCTAGTTGAAGAAAACGGTGTTACGCTTTCAGGTGGTGAAGTTAAAAAAATTTGTCTTATTAGGTCTCTAATCAAAAAAGCAGGTTTTTATGTGTTTGATGAAAGTTTAATAATCTTGATGTTTCTTCAAAAGAAGAATTGAAAACGTAAATTAAAGATTATCTAAAAGATAAGATTGACATTATCATTGATCATGGTGAAGATTTAATGAATATCTTAACATCTAACATCAACATGCATTAGACAACTATTTTAGTAACTTTTTTAATAACTTGAATTGTCAAATTAAGCGCAACACTTTGTTATAATATACTTCATATGGTGAC
>CAZWEF010000182.1:0-1851 GCA_964632125.1 uncultured Erysipelotrichales bacterium | reverse complement strand
TTCTGAAGATTGGCAGAACTCTTCATACTTTTGGAAAGTGCTTTAATTTTATTTCTGTTGGCGACCCCAGATGCAGAAGATAACATCTTGAGAATCAGACTGAAAGGCTGTCAATGACGTCATAATAAACTATAAATATTATGGTAAAAATTTGCCCACCGTTAAATAAATTACATTAAGGAGAGATTTATTTACACTCATGATTAATACTCTTGGTGGTTCTGCAGTTGTACAAGATACATCAAAAACCTCTCTAATGTTCATTCTGCTTGTAACTTTAGAACTGTACTGCAAGAATAATCAATGCAAATAAAGAGAAGAATTATTTTCTGAAAAGCAGAATCAAGTTATGAGAATAAACTCAAAATAGCATCAGTTGCAATAGTGTTGGTAAAGAAGTATCAATCAGAGTATTAGTTTCCAACTATGCAACATAAATGTGTATTCTAATTAGACGCATATTCTAAACTACTTCTATTTTCAAGCCATTTCAATATTTCTATCACTCTGTAAAAAAATCCTATTTATAATAAACAGCTTAATAGTGTTGTAAATCATTCACGTCTCTATTCTTTCTTACAAGGAAGTGGATGAATAGGTACTTGAAGAATATGCCTCTACTACTGATATCCAATTTATCAAGACTTGCTTTCAACACTCTAAAAATAACTACTCTTTTAAAACATTCAGTCAAGCTCAATAATCCTATTTCCTAGCCTGGTCATATTCTGAACTCAGATCTGCAATCACCCTTTATGGTGTATTTTCTAAGAATAATGTGCCATATAGGTTGTGAATATATTGTACTAGAACTATCTTCACATCATCCACAGACTAGTATCAAGAATCAGTGCCCATGGCAGAGAGTATTGACTCTTTTATGAAGTTGAACTAAAGTCAGTCCTTTTTATCTGCTATTCAATAAATAAGCATATTACTCTGTGTTCATGTACCCTTCTTTCTATCTAGGCATTTCTTAATCCAGAATCTTCTTTTGAGATATGTTTTGTATTACTATTTACTGGGAAGAGTATACAAGTGTGTGGCAGTTCTATTTCCTCTATACCTGAAGAAGCACAAATAAATGTAAACAGTGACTAATTGAACTGACTGCACTCAGAGTCTGAAACCCACTATTTGAGGTTGATCTCTTATTTGCAGTAATAGTTAGTTTGCTAAGTTTGTGCTGATTCACTATCCACCACTCACACTCTAGATTGAACTATTTGATGAGATGTCTATCTGTAAGTATATCCTTAGAATATTCTTCTGTGCCTCTAATATCAAAGCCTTATTTCAAATAAATTGCATACTCTTTTGGCTCCTTTAAGTATCAGTGATAACTCAAAACAGGTAGCTAGTTACATCTTGAACATCTAAGATTAGAATCACTGTCATCTTGGAAGTAGTGTTGTATAACAGAATATTTACATCACCTATTAAACTGCTGCTCTTTTGAATCCAAGTCATCTTTCTGCATTGATGAATATCAGCAACTTTATGCAAGCTGTATCTCAATATCTTATTCAGAAGTCATACCTTGGATATTCATAGTGTCATGTTATAGATCAGAGCATCTGAGTTCAAGACTACTGAATACTATCAGGGTATTTACAATAATACTACCATATATTAAACCCATATCACTATCTTCAGTTGGTTCATCTATCATTGTTTATTTGTTGTGCATGGTGGCATGAAATAGGTTATTTTTGAGTCAATGCAAATAAATTAGGAGTATTTTAGAAATATAGCTGTTGAAGATGTAAATAAATTTTACAGCTATGTTGGAAACGAAAGAAACATTCATCATAAGGGTATTTAATAAACAAATATAGTATTTATACAACA
>CAZWEF010000181.1:0-1891 GCA_964632125.1 uncultured Erysipelotrichales bacterium | reverse complement strand
TCTATTTTACTTTAGGGACAGCCCTTTTTCTATGTGTTGTTGGCTTTACGCTTACTTTGGAATACTCAAAATAACTATCTGAATAATGACTTAATACGGAATGGATTGAGATTTAAGTTAAACAAAAAGCACTTGACCGTTACCTTAAGGTAGAGGTCAAGTGCTTTTTGTTAGTGGAGATTATTTAACTAATTTCGCAAATGTAGTTTAAGGGTTGGCTTCAAATATTATGCTCATAATCTCCAATAATAAAAAACTGAAATATAAATACTATTTTTAATTGGAAATCATATTTACATTATTTATTTGAAAAGTTCGGTATAATCTTTAATTGTTAACCCCTTTTCTATTATTTCAGGTATTTCATTTCCAATTTTTGATTTTAGCGTGGATAAAAAATTGGCTGTTGTGTGTGCTGTTAAATTAGCAAGAACTTCTAATATGGTAGTTACGGTTTCAATCCCATATTTTAGGTAAATTTCATAAAACATCATAACCCCACGAATATGAACACCTTCAGAAGGACGCTTCAAATCTTCTGATTTTATTACAGGCGTATCTTTGTACTTTTCTTTTGCCCATGATAAATGTTTTTCTAAGAATTCTTTATCGTTTAATGAAATAATATATAACAGCACTGCCCATTCAGCACCTGTTTCGTTTAACCAATCTTCCCATGTAGTAGTTTCTGCTCCTGTAAACCAATTATGCCCGAGCTCGTGTCCCAATAAGCCGATAGTGCTTTGCTTTATTATTTCTTTATCATTTGAAATGTTTATTTTACCAATAACTATGAGTTCTTTGCGGAAATATGCTCCGCCACTCTTTTCAATATCTAAAGATATAATGTCAATCTTATCAATATCCCTTTCCCCGAATAATGATGAGTAATACCTCATAATATAGTCATAATAAAGGACATAAGCATCGGCATAAGGCTTTTCAGCTTCGTTTAAGTAGAAAAAATTGAAGTTACCTGTACTTTCTACATTATAATGTCCTTTTTTGAGTGCAATAATATTACCTATGTCATGATTTGTTTCACCATATATCCATACTTTCTCTGAAGTGTCGTATCTCGCATTCACTACAAAATAATCTTCCATATCTTCCATTTTAAGAAGACATTTTACTGGGATTGAGGTTTCAGAAATCATCCAAGCAGAATATGAACTTAACGCAATTCGTCTTTCCTCAATTATATTACACCAACCAGATATACATCCATGATATTCTAAGGTTAATTTATATATTGGTGTTTTGCTTGATACTTCTATCTCATTGCTTTTGTGCTGCCATTGAGGTTGCCACTCTTTAATTATTTTCCATTCCGAAGTTGTTTCAGTTGTTATACTATCTATTGTTAAAAGCGTACTAAGGGAAAAACGAAAATCCATGACAGGAACATCGAAAGTTATTAGGCACTTTACGATTAAAGCCTTTTCCCCATCTCCGAAACTTACAAAAATATTTGCATTATTTGACATGAAATAACCCCCTATTATATAAAATTTGTTAGTAATCTCTCTTGCTTCCGTTCACCATATAAAAGAAAATTAATTCCGAACATAACTCAATAACGATGTTATAACATAAAAAAGGCAATGATTCAAGCAGCCTTAACATTATAACTCTATGTTTATCTGGCTTTTTTAGCTGTGTTTTTGATTAGACTTACTACGAACTCAATGTGCATACTAACATTCAGACAATCTGCAAGATGGTGTATTATATTCCGAATACGCTTACTTTTCTATGTCACGAAGCAAGAATAGCTTAAACATATATGGTATGAAAGCCGTAAAAACTGAAACATTTCCTTACAAAAACAGCCGTCAAATTTCAAAGGCGGCTGTTTTTAGCATATTCATATTCATTTCGCGAAGCACTC
>CAZWEF010000180.1:0-1951 GCA_964632125.1 uncultured Erysipelotrichales bacterium | reverse complement strand
GTCCCAATAATCTGAAGTCTCAAGTTACTATCAGTTGTGATGATTAGACCAAAGAATATGGGGAAATATGTGTCAATGAATGAATTGGTTCCTAAATATGCAATATGTCTATGTATTGCAGCTAGGTGTATACTTTTGCAAACCAAGTCTAATTTCAATTCACTTGTTTTTTCAATAGTCTCTGCAGCTCTATTAAAGAATCCTGGTGATAAAATAGACAGATTTGCAAAGTTATAAACTCTTAAATTACTCTCGCTCAACTTAGAATTCACATTTCTGTTCTTTCTTGTAAGGAAGGAGCTGAATAAATACTCCAAGAGAGAGTTCAAATAGGTTAATGGGTTGAAAGTGTTACTACCGCTAGTATTGGAGGTAATCAGATCTACTTTCATTACTTTGAGAATATCAAGACAGAATAGTGGTCTCTCAGTTCTCAAAATCTCTTTTATCACTGCAATGAAGTTGATCAAGTCTGTTTTATTTTCCAAGTGAGCTATACTTTGTGCCAGGTTTTGTAATTCGGTAATTTTACTTTCTAATATCTTTTCTGAAAAGGGTGCAAGATTATGAATCACATAACACCATGGCCTTGAGTCTGTTGTGCGGCTAGAACAACTTTCATTAGGATCACCTACAAAATTAATGAAGTTGGCATTAGTGCCCATGAAGAATGTAAAGAGCCCTGACTCTCTCATCAGTACTCTCATAAATTTAAAGGAATTTACTGCATCTGTGTTTGTGTTGTCTATTTGGCACTCATCGAAAAAAAGTACTGGTCTGTGCTTTATATCATCTTTGAAAAGATCATCTATTCCGACTCTGAATTCACCAATGCTCATGCTTTTAAATTTATATATTCCAATTTTAAGTTCCTTGATAATCCAATGCTCATCAGTCTGTAATTCTTTGATTCTCTTACACAGTTCAAATAGAAACCCAATAGTATAGAACTTTGTTTTAGTCCAAAACTCTACATCGTTGGCTAAATTAAATAGATAACTATTTTTGGCTTCAGAATAGTCTGTATCTATGCATTCTCCTATGCATTTAGATATTTTGTCAAATCCAGAATATATTGACTGTTCTGAAGAAACCTCTTTTGAGTTTTGTTTTTTATTCCCATTTGGATTCAATTTGCTAAATAGGAAGTATAGAAGCGGAATATCAAGTGAGAATGGTAACTGTGTTTTTCCGGTTCCTGAAGAAGCACATACAAATGCGAATGGCGGACTCATTGAATTACTCACATTCATTCTTTCAAAATTAATTATATCAAAATTAATATCTTCCTCATTATAGTAACATGGTGCATCTAAATCATTCAGTTTATGCTGATTTAATATCAGTGGGTTTTGTCCTAAATTAAATGATTTAATGAGATGTTTGACTGCAAGTATCTGCTTTGAGTGTCTTAATGTATCTCCAATATCAACATACTCTTTTAAAGACAGTTCAAATTCATCCATACGTATTTGATTTGTAATTTCAGAATCAATAGTAGGCTGCAGTCTGGTATTACGGACCTTATTAAGTGCATCCTCTACTCTAGAGCACATATTTTTGAGAGTTGCATCTTCTACATCCAAGAATAGTAACAGTTTATAAATATTACTTTCTCTTCGAGAGTCATCTTTTAAAATAAACATTTTACATCTTTTATCCCCTTCAACTAATCTAAGTTTTTTCACATTTGGATCATCCAAATCAGGATTATCGAAAAGAACATCCTTTGTATTTTCATCTATATTTTCAAATATATGCATTTTGTATCCCAAGAACTTATTTAAAATGTTATATGCTCTATGATGAAACTCGGGATTTATATCTTTAAAAATTACATCTAAGCCACCATCTTGTGATTCAGAGGGTTTAATCTCAATATTGCCTCCAGCTAGCAGCATACAGTGGGGGACAAAATACTCTTGACAGTAACTTTAAATCGAGTTAAGCA
>CAZWEF010000179.1:0-1966 GCA_964632125.1 uncultured Erysipelotrichales bacterium | reverse complement strand
CGCACCCCTGATAAGGGTGAGGTCGATGGTTCAAATCCATTTAGGCCTACCATGATAAAGATAGACAATACAATCAGTATTGTTTTTTTGTTTTATTTTAATCGTATAATTTAAAAATCGAGTGTTAAAATAAATTAAAGTATATTTCATTAAGTATCATACTATTGGTTATTAATTAAAACTTATTCAGTGCCAACTAGATATATTTAGCGAATTATGATTCTAATGAAATACTCTAGGTTTTATCGTTTTGTAAACAGTTACATATGATTATTGTTTGGGTAAGTAAAAAATAACTATTTTGTTAAAAAAAGGTTAAAATACAATAGAAATTTAAAAAATAACGTGTTATAATAGCTTTGACATAAAAGGAGGAAATTAACAAAATGAAAAAATTAATTTATGTACTTTTGGCATCAGCAATGGTGCTAACTGCTTGTTCAGGAAGTAAAAAAGAAATCCAAATGGGAACTGCTGACTATGCTGCGCATGGTACAAAAGCAATGGCAGTAGCTCATGTGGCGATTTCTGGAGAAGAAATCATTGCAGCATTCATTGATGAATATCAATTCATGGATGCAAAAACAGCAACTGGTGTTCCTAACAGCACTGATAAATTTGGTGCTAACTTTAAAGAAGGCTATGTACTTGCATCTAAACGTGTAAACAAAGACTCTTATAGTGCTACAATGGCTTCTAAAGGTCAAGCAACACAAACAATCGATACAAACTTCAATGCGATTCAAGAGTTTGTAAAAGGTAAAAAAATCAGTGATATTAAAGCGGTTATTGAAAAAACTGATGATGAAATTAAAGATGCAGTAACAGGATCAACACTTGAAGATACAAAAGGTTATTTATCAGCAATTGTAAAAGCTGCTGAAGAAGCACAAAAAGGTGTTAAAGTATCATACAGTGGGGATGTTAAAAAACTTGTACTTAACCAAGTTGACAATGCGCCTCATGGTACTAACTCTTTTGCAATCACTACAGTTCTTACTGATGGTAAAGCAATCGTTGCAGCTGCATATGATGAATATCAAGTAATGGATAAAACAAAAGCAACTGGTGTTGCAAATAGTGATACTGATTTTGGAACATATGTAAAAGAAGGTTTTGTTCTTGCATCTAAACGTGTAAATAATGAGTACTATAGTTCAATCATGAAAGAAAAAGGTCAAGCAACACAAACATATGTAACAAGTTATGAGGCAATTATTGCATTTGCAGTAACTCAAAAACCTGAAGAATTGAAAACTTTACTTGAAAAAGACGGACCTGAAGTAACTGATGCAGTAACTGGTTCAACACTTGAAGATACTAAAGGTTATTTAGAAGGTATTTTAAAAGCTGTTACTGAAACGAAATAAGACTGAATCTCAGTCTTTTTTTAAGTATGGAGGATTTTATGAAAAATAAACGTTTTGAATCGTATAATCGTATTGTGTTTGCTTTGATTTTACGTATTGCACTTAATATCTTGGCGAGCGTTGTACCTGCGTTAAATCTTGTTTCAATCATTCTTGGTGTTGCAATCATTGTGTACATCATTATCATCATGCAACAAGCAGCGATGAAAGAGGAACTGGTTGTTGGAGAGAAGCCACTGCAAATGATCTTTTATGTTTATGTTGGGCTTAATTTTTTAACTATAGGCCTACCGTTTGCTTATATTAAATTGAGCGCATCTAACCCTACATTGGCAACGATACTAGCATCTATGTATACATTTGCATGGTTTGGTATATTGATTGTATTTTTCTTGTTTTTGTACCGATTGGTTAGAAATATACAAGCTTTAAAACCTAGATTATCTTAAAGCACTTCAACTGAGGTGCTTTAATAATTAATTATTTAAATTAGATATTGCTTTTTAGTTAAAGTTTGTATATAATTAAAGAGCATTCGATTTGGGGCAGTAGCTCAACTGGGAGAGCACCTGTCTTGCACACAGGAGGTCGTCGGT
>CAZWEF010000178.1:0-1979 GCA_964632125.1 uncultured Erysipelotrichales bacterium | reverse complement strand
GCTCACAAAGCTGGGACAAGTTGTGTCGAGCTGAGTGGTTGCTGGTTCATTCATTTTAAACATAACATCTTGTGCACTGATATAATTAGGTACATAGATGAGAGGTTTATTTAAATCAGTATTTTGTTTGAAATGATTAAGTGAAGTTGGACTAACAAATACAAGCTTGTCATAGGCTTGGTAAGCATGAAGATGCTGTTTAAGCTTATAAGGGCTTGTTGTATGACTAAAAAGGTCAATGTGCACCCATGCAATGCGTTGTTTATTTGGCTTATTAAAATGTTGTAAAAGCAATGTCATAGGACCCTCAAGATAAGCGATTTGCGTATCAAATGAAGTCAACTTAAGTGAATGAACAAGACGTTTCATCAAACTATTTGAAGCAAACAACGTTTTATAATAGAATTTTTTGAATGTTGACAAAGACTCTCTTGAGTGCGACTCAATAACAATTTTTTTGATTTTTGGAGATAATTTAGGTTCTAAGACACCTTCACCATAAAGCAATAACAAGGTTAAGTCACAGGTGTCAACAAGTTCGTTGAGCGTGTCTACTAATACACGTTCTGCGCCACCTATATTTAAGCTTGTGATGGCAAACAAGACCTTAGGTTTGTTGTTCATTTAATTCTCCTTCTTTAAACGATTGATCTCGTTTAATAAGCCAATGTAGATAACGACTAATGCTGGAATAACTGTTACATGGAAATAAACTCGACCAGACAGGGTTGCAATAATAAGACTAAATAGTGCGCCAAAAAAATACATCAACATCGTGATTGAAACTTTTTTTAATGCTTTAATCATAGAAAGGAACGCATATCCAATAATGACAATAAAAGGCAAGATAAATAGCGTAAATCCAATTAGACCACCATTAAATAAAACAGCGATTGGCTCCATTTCAAGTAAAAGCATCCCAAAACTATTTAAAAAACCATTACCAAATAAATAGAGAAGGGGATCTTGTTGATAACGCCATAAATAGCTTTGATAAATTAATTGTTGACGACGATAGTCACTGTTTGGAAGCTTGATTTCATTAACTTTTTCTCTTAGCGAAAAGAGGGCTTTCACTTGAGCATCACTGAGATCCATTGGTAGGTATTCGCCAGCTTCAATACGACTAATCAAATCATTCAAATCTAAGTCAAGGTGAATGGTCTCATGTGTTTCATCTTCAATGATTTTCCGCCTGTTTAAGACTTCAGAACCAAAAGTAGCAACAGCTCCAATCAATAACATTGTAGCAATGACACTTACAACTGCAATCTTAAGACTATTTTTACCACCCTTTGCAATGGCGACAAACACAGCGCTGAAAGTCATCGCAGCAAAAACAGATATGACACCAAGTAATCCAACACGTGTGCCTAAAAAGAACGTTAAATAAATAATGGTGCTTATTAAATAAAATAGTTTTAAAGGTAAATGTTTATGTCTTGTTTCAATAATATAGGGTACAACAACAAATAACGAAATCGTTAAATAAGAACCAATAGGACCTCCTGCGAGGAAATAACCTCTAAATCCTTCACCTGTTAAATAGGTATGTAGTGATGTGTTGGTTAAAATAGCGACCCAAATGGACCCAACTACAAATAAGTTTGCATAAAATAAATAGTCTCTTAGTTCGTTTTCAATTGAATGGAATACAATAAAATAAAGCAGGATATTAAGTATGAGATATGTGTAGTTCACTAAATACTGAAGTTCTTGAATCGTTGTACCAAAAAAGAAACTATTTCTTGAATGATAAAACAAATACAAATGGATGACACTGTATACCCCGTAGATTATACCAATAAGTATTAGCTTTAAACGCATTTCTTTTTGCTTAATCAATAAATAAAATATCAATACTAACGGAATAAGCGGTCTAATAAGTGCTGTAAGACTAACATTTAGATGCAAAAACTCGTGTGTTAATCCTGTTAGTAAATCAAGTATTGGATTGATGAGTATAAATAAATAGAGTG
>CAZWEF010000177.1:0-1983 GCA_964632125.1 uncultured Erysipelotrichales bacterium | reverse complement strand
CAACAACATTTTGTTAACCATGTTTGACGGTGATGTTGAAGATCAGATCGCAACAGCGACATTTTGTTAACAAGAAAATCACAACAGCAACGATTTGTTAAACATGTTTGACGGTGATGTTGAAGATCAGATTGCAACAACAACATGTTGCTAACCATGATCAACGGTTATGCTGGAAAGCAAATCACAACAACAACATTTTGTTAACAATGGTGAATGATGTGTGTTGAAGATCAGATTACAACAACAACAACATTTTGTTAACTGGTATCGGTGATTGTGTTGAAGATCAGATCACAACAACAACATTTTATTAACCATGCTCAATGATTGTGTTGAGGATCAGATCACAACGATACCATTTTGTTAACCATTATTGACGGTTATTTCGGCAAACAAAATTGCAACAACAACATTATGTTAACCATGATCGACGGTTATGTTGTAAAGCAAATCGCAACAACAACATTTTCTTAATCATGTTCGATGGTTGTGTTGAAGACAATTTGTAAATCCATTTGAACATGAGTATTTTGTTTGTTTTTGGAGGCGTTTGTGGAGTTCCGTTTGTGTTACTTCTTTTTGTTTTATCATACATGTGTTTTCAATAAGCAGCAATCACATCCATAGTTGCTAAACAACTTTAAGAAGGATAGGAAGGATAGTTCTAATATGTGCCTTCAGTTTTTTTTTAGTAAAATGTTCGGGCAAAGCTCAGATGGGAGAAATACCGCATTCATCAACATAGAATGCTTATAATACCAACTCTATTCAAATAGAGAAACTTGTGATGAGATAAAGTCTATTTAAAAAAAGTCTTTAAATAAAAAGTTTATAATAAGGAAAAGTCTAGGGCTTGTAATAAGATTCAGCCTCTTTACAAAAAAACGTCTGTAATAAGTTGATTGCCAAAAGCTTCTTTTAATTTAATTGCTATCATTCGCCCAAAAAGTATATTAAAAAAAACAACAGGCACCCTCTACAGATATCTTTGCTAAACTATTCATTGTATGTTTAGTCAGGATCAAACTTTCATAAGGAGAGTTCTAGTAACGATAATAAATCGTTTGCCGTAACAAGTTTATAATACGAACAAGTCCAAAGCTTGTAAGAAGAAGAAGACAACTATTTTCATAGAAAGATTGGAATAATTTCATTCCAAGTGTTTGTGTATCTCCTTGCTTGGTTTCACATCAAACATATCCTAGCATGCTAGCCCACAGCTCACCTATTACACTAACAGCTAAGAAATAAAGGAGTTGTACATAACAACAACAATAACAATGAAAGTGTATCATAGGAAACAGTGTATACTTAATAATTAGTAACAATGGATACACTAACGAAAAATGATTAGCGATCAATAACTTATACATAGTTCGTAGTTTAGATATGATATTAGTAGTTAATGCAGACAACTGCAAATGAATAAATCTTCATAGTTATAACTTGTAACTACTAACTAACACCAGTGACCTCATAGCAAAAGAGCAAGTCGCTTTGGGGAATATTAATACTAGCGCATTTGTAATAAATGATAACACAATTTAAACGTCCTTCTCATTTAAAGAGAAAGTAAACTCATAAGATTGTAGACATAAAGAAGTTTATAACCGAAGGCCCTTGCTCACTTAAAGAGAAACTCTGTTTATAAGAGTGTAGACATAAACAAACTTATAAAATAAAAGGCTAGAGTGTGACTAGACTCTATAGCCCTATAAATACAAAGGAACTTATTTAATAAAAAACAAGAATGTGACTAGACTCTTTAAAAAAGGTAAGGGCCAAAGGCCCCCTCTCTCTTAAAGAGAAAGGAATCTTATGAGAGTGGACAAGAAAAAACGTGCAACATAACTTAGATCATTTTTGCGATGAAAGTAATGATTTAACACAAAATCAGAAAGAACATACAGGTATTTAGCTTGGTTTGTGGTCAAGGTTCCCTGTGATTATCATTGAATATAAAGTGTTTATTTCTGTGTC
>CAZWEF010000176.1:0-1985 GCA_964632125.1 uncultured Erysipelotrichales bacterium | reverse complement strand
GTTAGTACCACTAACACAAAAGTTTGGTTTCTTACGTTAGTGCCACTAACACAAAAGTTTGGTTTCTTACGTTAGTACTTAAAATTCAGAATACGATTCATTTACGTACAAAGACCATTAAGAATTAAAGTAATCTTAAAGATATCTATTTTAATATTCTTAAACTCAATCGAGTAACAATAGTTAAAGCAACAGTCTAACTGGGTATTTATTCTCTTTTTAATAAACCATTTAAATATATGCATCTTCAATCAATCCTGCATGTTTCATTGTATACTAAATTTATTCCTGCCTTTGCCATGTTCCAACGTCTAAAATTCACCAACACATATTTCAACAGTTTTAACTCTTTGAAAAAAGAATATTATAAGAAGAAAAGGATTTAATAGAAAAGAAAAAGGCAAAAAGTTGATAAAAATGTCTGATGGTTCTTTGCCATCATTTGATTTCCATTTTACTAGAAATCCCCAAGCTGTAGGCTTTATTCTGCCAATTCAGACTTCACAACTGTATGAACAGCCATGAAGTATCTATTCTGAGAGGTGGCATGTGGACTGCTATTATGCCAACCAACCCTCCTATACAAAGTAGTTGGTGCTGATGTTGGCAACTCCCCTATACAAGAAGTTGGCCTACCACTATTCGCAGTATTACATCAGTTGGAAATAGAGTGAACCAAGACAGCTGGAACAGATACACATCAGCACTACCCCTCGAACTACAAGGTAGCACTGAGTTACATGCCACTCCTATACGAAGTGACTACTAGCAGAATCCCGGTTATGAAAGGATCCCTCCTGAGACATCACTCCTATACGAAGTGATTGCTAGCTGCACCCAGTCCAGCCGTCCTGGTTGCCCACGTCAGAACAGAGGCTGGGAGTTTCCATGATTGATAGTGCACCAAATATTGGCACCCGCAAGGCTCAGCTAATTTTGAGATGCAGGGAGACACAATATTATATGGCCAGTATAACAGTCTATGCATTCAACTACATCATAGCCATCATAGAACTCCCAGCCTATTATAAGTAGAAAGAAAAAAGTGAGGACGAAGAAAGAAGTTATCGGAGGAATTTGAACGAAATTGAAAATGTAAATTGCTGCTATTCGAATGCTGAATTGCTTAAAATCTATATTCACTGATATTCTCACAAATGAATCTCCCTGAACATCAAATGATCTCCTTTGGACTATGCTTTGAATTTCTGCATCTGAATGCCAAATATGATGATGTTGCTGTTATGAAATGACCAAGAAGTTATTTTAGATTTTCCATGGGTATTATCTTCAACATTTTTAAAAATTTGAACAAATTTAAATAGATTTATTCATTCGTAAACTGGAAGATCACCTTTGACTGATTCTTCTTGAACTCTACATATCCCTGATCTCTGAGTATTACCACGAACTCCCTGATGTCCTCAAACTTGAATCCACGCTTTTCAAGATCTCTTTTAGCAAAGTCTAGCAATTTAAATTTCTTTTTGGTAGATGTTTTGAAATAATTTATCACCTCTTTTCCTTTTTCAGTAATAACAAATAAACCACCCTGAAATTTGAACAGCTGGTCCTTGTCATTTGAATTTTGAGAAGTTGAAGAATCTTCATAGTTGAACTGTTCATCTATCATTTCCTGCACTTCTGCAATATTTTGAGATTCCCCTGGTGCAGGCAGCATTAAAAAGCTGGAATTGTCCATTGAGAGACTGAAAGATAAATCATTGAAAAAGCTGGAATTCAAGATAAATCCAGCCACATCTCTCAGCAAGTTATCTTCTCGTTGCATTTCATGAGCTTCTGGGATGATAATTGCAGTTTCAACATCCTTTGCTTGAATGAGTGAACTGTTATTAGAGATCATGGCTTCATCTTCGCTCTGAACAATGCCTACATTGTCTTTTTTTTGCTGTCCAATACGCTCTATCTGAATAAGTGAATTCCTATATGAAATCATAAAATCATCATTTTCTTGAACAATATCT
>CAZWEF010000175.1:0-2004 GCA_964632125.1 uncultured Erysipelotrichales bacterium | reverse complement strand
CCTTTAATCAAAAGTGCTTGGTCCTTTGCCAAAAGATCAGTTTGATCAAATCATTAAATATGTCTATACTACTAAACCCATCTACTAAATGTCAATGGCATTAAATGATACTCTATGATTAATTCTCTTTTCATTGATATACCACATAGTCCATATGCTTTTTGATTAGTAATGTTTAACTTATTTAAAGCGAATTCATTTTAGATAAAGCTAAAATGAATTTAATCATTATTTTTTTAATTTTAGGTAAATGAAGTAACAACTATTTAATAATCAATGTACTTACACTCATATCACACATTTTTTCAACATCTTCCAATGAACCCGCTGTTACTTTACAAGAAATATCTAAATTGTAATCAAAGTAAGAATTGGATCCCCCTTGTTTTTGGCGCAAACTTGAACCTACTAAATAATGAATATGAATAATGTCTACTTGTTCGCCGTTTATACCCCTCTCTGAATAAGACGTGATGAGCTTTCCAACGTTGATACCATCAGTAGTTACAAAACTTTTTACATAAAGCAATTTGAATCCATATTTTTCATAGAAACTATTTTGAAGTTCCCGATCATTTCTAATTTGATCCAATAGTGAAACCTTCTTTGGAAATGTACTATAATTCAATGAAATATTTGCTTGATAGTTATCATTTTGCGGATTATAAAATGTGATGTTGTTTCCTAGTAATACATTTTCTTTCTTTACCCAATCAAGCGGTGGACGAATGCTAATAAGTGGTGCCGTGACCCCTTCAGTCATCTCTATTTGATGTTCATAAACAGCCCCTAGATTGGCGTTTAAATCTGCTTCACTGTACTCTTTTCGATCCAAATTATTATGAGTGTCAATTGGTTTAATGGAACTGACACTAGCATCAAATAACTGCGCGGCTTCCTCTATATTACTTTCTAAGTCAGCACAGTAAACAATCAAATAATCACCTGTGCTAGATTTATCATTCTTGTCTTTATCGCTTTTATCATTCTCGAAAATATAATTGAATAGAACTTGTTTTAGTCCATTATCTTTATTATTAATGCTAATTGTAATCTTTTGGCCCTTTAAACCACTTGTTGTAGTAAATGGTTCTTGGCTAATTAATTTATAATCACTTTCTTTATATATTTTTTCTAAATCTTCTACATACATAGCTACATACTCATCCGAGCTTAAGCTAATGTTTTTCACATAAAATGCAATAAAAGGCGAAAATCCTTCTGTCGTTTCTTTGATGTAATGTGGCACAATCTTATCAAAATTGACAAAGCCCTTCCACGCTTTAGGTGGTCTAATCGAAATACCTAAATAACTTGTTGGATCTTCTTCTGCTAAATTCTCATCAGAAAAAGCAGGACTTGTTTGATTTGATTCCGGATTTAGTTTACCTTTACTGCAACCAGTGATGATGAATGCAAATATTAGAAGCAATGTGAACCACTTTTTGTTTTTCATTTTATCTCCTCAACTTTTCCACCTTACACTTTTTAGTAATCTTAGACCTCTTAAATAAAACATGAAAACTCTTCTTATGCCTTCATTGCATTTGACACAAATTCTAAGCTTTCAAACAACACTATTTGGCTTATTCAACTCGATATACTATTTCTATATAAACTTTTGCACGATTACAAAAGACGACTCTAATTAAGCGAGAGAAGCTTTGTGCCCATAAGTAAATTTCGAATGAACCATACATTCTTTTATTCAAGTTTAAAACAAGCATCACATACAAGGACCATATTAAACTAATCCTTGTTTCACTAATAGCTTCGTTTACATCATAGGCTTTACAAGCTTACTAAAAAGTTTTTTAATAACTATTGAAAGTATAATACGTATAGGGTGACGTGTCAATGATTTGTTTCGCTAGTTCTACTGCTTTTGATCACGTTTTATTTTTGCCATTTCAACACCTCGTTTTTACTATTCTATCATATCCATTTAAAAAACTGTATAAGCAAAGCCGTACGCTCTCTACTTACACAGTTTATTTTACACTC
>CAZWEF010000174.1:0-2012 GCA_964632125.1 uncultured Erysipelotrichales bacterium | reverse complement strand
AGATCTCATCATCGCTTATCTTTGGAGAACTATATTTAAGATTATACATTACTGTATTATCAAATAGCATGGGCGTCTGCATAGTGAAAGCAAAAACATCGAAATATGAGCTTTCTGCAATTTCTGAAATTCTCACACCATCAACTAAAATCTCCCTATCATCTGGAATGTTCAGCCTTGACAATATTCTTGAAATAGTCGATTTTCCACTCCCATTCTTCCCTATCAAAGCTATCTTCTCGCCTTTCTTGATATAAAAGCTGACACTATTCAATACTTCTTCCCCATCATAACTAAATGTTATATTTCTAAGCAATATGCCATTTTTCAGACAGAATAGGCTTTTACTCCCCTCAGAATGACATCCTTCATTTTTACAGAAGTTAGAGTGAATGTTTACAAGTGCTTCCTTACATCTTGTGTACATGAATCCTGTATTTCCCAGACTCATAGCCAGTGTATTTGCAATGGTTATGTAAAATACAAACTCTTCAATCGTTATTTTCTTGATAAAAATCTCATATAAGGCCATTGAAATCAATAATATTGATTGAATGCACCAAATGAGTCTTTGAAAGAAGTTGAGAAGGTACATTGAAATAGATCTATGTTATGCTTTCAACTTTATCTAACTAACAATCATATCTCTGGACTTCATAATCCTTACGATGGCCTATAAAAATATTTTCAAAGTTTAGCAGGCCGTCAAATACCACATCTGATGCTAAATTAGAAGCTTTATTTGCTCTGACTCATATTTTATTTCACCAGATTGTCATTTTTATTGTTATTGCAATGTAAAGTATAACTGAGCAATTAGTTATTATAAGGGCTGTAAATCCAAGGTTCTTGACAACTTGAATGCTGATTAGTATAAGGATTATAACTGTGGGAAAAAGATTCAAAATTAGAGTATTAATAATGTCTTGAACCGCTTGTCCTTTTCTAGAAATCATGTTTTGGATTTCTCCTGTTTCCAGCTTGGCAAATTCTCGTTGTAGCCTATTTAAGAGATACTTCTACATATTTTTACTTGCCAATCTGTTACCAACCTGGACTGCTCTACAAATCAAGAGATACTGCACTTCACAGAAGATGGTAAGAATAATTGCTGTAGTAATGCAGCTCACTAATGCCTTTGCTGTATTGCGTTGGCCAAATTCTTCAAAATTTCAGACATTTTTACTTCCATAAGCATTGATAGGAACATCATGACTAGTGCTGGTATTAACAAGATTCTAGTAGAGGAGGCTTTCTACACGTATTCAATGAGGATTTCTTTCATAAGTTGAATGTCTGATTTTACTGAAGTCATGATGCCAAATATTTGGATTTTTTTAAAAATAGGTTTACCGATCTAATCTTCTGTCTCTAACTGTGATAGCAGCCAAAACAAATAATTCACGAGCTTGTAGCTCTTAATTGACATCTGACGAGGATCTACTCTTAATGGCCTAGAAACTCTAATTAATACTTGCACTGCTTGCGCCTTCTAGACTGAAGGTATTAGATCAATAAGGGTATTTAATGAGCCAATTACCGATGTTAAGAACGTTATTTAACTTCTCGGTATTCATCTTAAATGAAGTAAATTTTTATGGGCTATCAGCAGATGCTTCTCATACGACACAAAAAACTAGTTTAAGTAATATTATACTTTGATAGGTCACAAATCTCTACATCGCTGCAAGGCAAACTAACCTACAAGTACAACTTGAAGTCCAGTCATTGCAGACCTACCATATTCAGTGAGAATTAGCTGTTGGGTTTCATACGACACAAATATTGTATTTATGCAACACCAGCTTTATTTTATTAAAATTGTTGCTTACTATAAATAGCAAGATTATCTGTTGATGTGAGTCATAGAAAGGGTATTTAATTATTAGTGTTAAGAATAATATTCAAGTTAGAATTTAATGGCATTAGGAGTGTAAATATTTTACAATTAGGTTTTACTACTTATAGGAATATTTTAACATTGTCTAATAAATATAATAATCTGTTGGTGT
>CAZWEF010000173.1:0-2017 GCA_964632125.1 uncultured Erysipelotrichales bacterium | reverse complement strand
TTGTGAGCTCCAAATACTTCTTGACACTTCATTTAATTCAAATGTCACTTCATATGTATTAGGTTCCCATTGTGCATACAATACGACATTATTTGCAGGCATGGTTGTTGTTGCAAAATCCCAATTAACACCACTACCATCTTGAACTGTATTCCAACCTTTAAACGCATGACCTTCTTTGATTGGGTCTGCCACCGCACTTACAAGATCACCTTGTATCAAAGTTTGTGGTGTTGGTAGTGGACTTGTACCACCATTCAAATCAAATGTTACTTCATAACGCGTGACTTCAAACACCAACTCAACAAATACATCTTTACCAGTTTGGAAGGTCTTTGTAATCGCAGCGCTACTGTTATTAGGAAATAAGCCTTCTCCCCCTGCTCTAATTTGAGCATAAACTTTTCCATCTTGTTTTACAACACCATTTTCAATATAAGATGTCATATCTACCGGATTTAAATTCTCATCCACAAAGTTCTCAAACATAAAATCGTGATTTGGGTTTACGTCTCTTTTTCCACCTAACTCACCATTTTTCCCGTAAGTTAGTTCAAGTGCGCTCGCAAAGTCAAACTGTGTCATATCTGCTTTTGATTTGACCGGTATTGAAACTGATCCTAACAACGCCTCTGCCGCATTTATATCATCTATATTTGTACTTCCATCAAACGTTGTGATTGGACCAACTACTTGTAACTGGTCTTGTTCACCAACATATACATGTGCTTCTAACCCCAAATTTATTAACGTCTCTTCTGTATTTTCAGGTAATAAATTATGTTCTAAGAAAAGAAAAGTATTTTGAGTCAAGTTCACAATACTCTCAGGAAGACTTGTTAGCTGATTATTTGTCAAATTGAGGTGACCATATCCATTTATTGAATTGAGTTCCCCAATATTACTCGGCAAATGTGTTATCTGCCCATTTTCAAAAAATAATGACGTTAGCATAGGTAAACTTACTAAAGACTCTGGTATAGTTGTTAGTTTTGAATCGTTAATTCTCATAAGCTGCAATGATTCTAGTTCACCAACTGAGTTTGGTAAAACACTAATGTTGTTTTCGAGAGTAATCTCAAAAGACATTAAATTTTTTAAAGCACCAATTGATTCCGGAATATGTTCTAAATGAGTTGCTTGTGTAATCGAAACAGACATTAAACTAGTCATGCCTGAAATATCATCAGGAAGCGCAGTGATCGCCTCACAGGCATTTATATTGAAGTAAGTTGCTTGACTGAATATGCCAATACCTGTCAAATCATGTATTAATTCTTCATTCCCACCACTGCAATCTATTATTACACTAGGAGTGCTAACGTCAACTTCATCCATATAATCATTGACCGTTTTGGAGAAGCTTGATGCCATATATTCAGCAAAGTTTGGGTCGGGGAACTGTTCTGCAAATGTAGGAAATGTCGTTTGAGCGCTTATCTTTTCTACATTTACAAAAAACCCTAAACTACTTACCAATAAAAATAAAGACAATGTCCATTTTAAAACGCTTTTATTTTTCATAAGACCTCCAAAATTTAAATATATATAGTAAAATTTGCACTAAAATCCTCAAAAATAAGTATGCGTAAACTATTACAACTAGAAATGTTATCATTGAAAAATACGCCATTAAATCAGAACAATTGAAGCAAGATCATCCTTAACTAGATTCCAATTCTACTCATAATACGAAACGATAACCACACACCTCATTTCAAACTCATTTATTTAGTTTGTGTTTGTTTTGTTAATTTTAATTAATAATGTTCAATATTTGTTCTAACAACATTTATTGTATCATATATCATAACATCAATCAATTATGTACGCTTATTTAGACAATGTTTTTCACATACCCATTGCACTAACACAAAAAAAGACACCTATATTATATATTTATCTCGAATAGCTTTAAAGCAAAGACAGTAGTGACAACATCTCACCCCACCTCTCCATTAACAACCTCAATAAAAAAAAGCTATCTTACGATAACTCATTCCCCTTTTTTCACTTC
>CAZWEF010000172.1:0-2019 GCA_964632125.1 uncultured Erysipelotrichales bacterium | reverse complement strand
AAATCGCAGCAGAAGATAGAGAAAAACGAGTAGCAGAAGAAAGAGCTAGAAAAGCGGCTGAAAAAGCGGTTGAAACAGGAGCAAGCTGGGAGTACAATGGAACTTATTATAATGGAGACGTTCAACGAGGCACCCAAGGACAAGCCAATAGAGTAAGAGAAATTGAACATATAAATCAAGAGAATACTGTAGTAGTTGAGCAGGCAAAAGAAAGACCAGCGGAGCTCATTGATTTGGTTAATGAGGCAATAAGAAATAATGAGTCACCAGAGAGAATTCGTGAGATTATTATGGCTTATTGTGAGAAGTATGGGCTTGATTATGCAAGATTTGGCGATGCACTTTTTGAGTATGTCATGTCAGTTGAAGAAAGAGTGGACAGACTTGTAGAAACTGATGTATCAAGTAAAAACTACCATGATAAGGCTATAAGCCATGCAATAGCAATGCTTGGAGCAATTGATAGTGCTGTTTATACTGATCATACAATTAACTATGATGATGTAAGTAGTACATTTAAATCAGCAATTGAAAATCAAAACAGATTATTTTATCAAGAAATTGAAGGGTATTTACTCAGTATTGGTGAGTATAGTAGTGAAAATGTTGCACGAATAGGTATCAAGTGGTTGAACCAAGCCTATTCAGCTAAGCAGCAAAATGGTAAAGTAGGTTCAGGTGTTATGTTAATGGCATTAGCTGTATGTGGATTTGCAGCTGCCACATACATGACGGCATCTGGAGTATATGCCTTGTATACAGGTGTAACAACATTATCTGTAGGAACAATAACAGGTGGAATAGAATCATTAAATAGTGCAACTGCAATGTATACAGCAACAGGAATAACATCTTCTTTAGCAGATCCACTTTTACCTAATGGACTCATAAAAGATGCAAATGGAGTACTCATGTATTCATCTGCTGCAATGATAATTTTCACTGCGGCTGCTGCCCAAACGGGAGAAGTAGCTAAAATCAAAACTATAGAGAATATTGCTAACAAGTCAACAGATCTGACAAGGGTTGGAAGGTGGATGTCAATGGAGGAGTATAATAAAATGGTTGAAAGTGGGAAAGTTCAAATGTCAGCAGATAACAAGGTGCATGTTGCTAATCCATCGGACATTAATGCTTTTGGTAACCAAGCCCCAAAAGGATCGATATATGTTGAGTTCGATGTTCCATCGAATACGATTTCCCAAGGTGGTGCAGATGGGTGGGGAATAATTAATGGTCCTAATTCTTTACTCGATAGGCTATATGAAAAGAAAGGCATGCCACGAATATTAGATATGCCAGATGCTTCTAATATTAGGATTATAGGAGAGAAGTAAGATGGAAAAAAATACTTTTTTAGATATTAGGAGTAGAATACTGAATCTATTTAGTGAAAATGGAGAGTTTAAGGAGTACATAGATATAATAGAAATAACTAAAAATGATGATACAATATTAGTTTTAGATTTTGATTTTAAAAATTGTATTTCACAATTGGTTGTCACTCTACCCCTATATGCCCCCTTTCGAAATGTGTCTTTTGAGGCCATGTCATTGGATTCGAAAAAGCCCAAACTAGTATACTTTTTCTATGATATTCCGGAAATTAGTGTGGATAATATTGTAAATCAAATTACTTATGCAGTAAAGTTTTGCGATACATATAGTGATGGGCTGTTAGAATCTACTTATTTAGGTAAAAAAGGATTTATAGAATTGAATTTGAAAGAATTGAACTTAGGAAGAAAAGTTCATCCGAGTGATTGGGGAAAAGTGAATGAAGGTATCTTAAATAATGAATTTATCTGCATCGGAATTGAATTTCAATTTATAGTGGTAACATTTGATGATATTACACTTAGAGTTACTCCGGATATTTTTAAAGTTGTAGAATAAACTGGTGTACTATAACTTTTTGGACTTTAGGTAATGATGCTGCAACTAATACGAATTATTAAGTGTGGATCAGGTGGTTTATGTTTGAATCGCATAAACTCCAGACTCTACAGTGTAGCTCAT
>CAZWEF010000171.1:0-2082 GCA_964632125.1 uncultured Erysipelotrichales bacterium | reverse complement strand
ACCATGATTCAGTACTTAGAAGAAGTGAGAAATAAAAGGAATTCAATTCAATAAAAAGAATGATATAATTGGTTGAGCTAAACTGGCTAAGGAGGTTCCAATGAAACTTAAAAGTATAAGAGTAGAAAACTATAAAAAATTCAAAGAGATTGAGTTAACACTACATCCTAGGCTTAATCTCCTCATTGGTGTAAATGGTTCTGGAAAGTCAACTATTCTTGATGCAATGAATATTGCCATAGGTAGTATATTCCTTGGAATAGATGGGCTTTCACCAAAAAATATTAAACCAAATGAAGTCAGACATGAAACATTTAATTACCACAATCAACTGAGCTGGGAACAGCAGTTACCCGTGAGGATTGAGGCAACAGGTATTGTGAATGATCAGTTACTGACATGGGATCGTACATTAAATAAAATGAGAAGTAAGACAACAGCTGGCGGGGCAAAGAGTATTAAAAATGTCGCAGAGGAAATGGTTATAAATGTTCGTAGAAGTAAAAACCAAGTACTACCTTTGATAGCCTACTATGGTACTGGTAGATTATGGATGCAAAAGCAATCCATCTCCAAAAATGTAAATAAACAAAAGCCAAGTCGCTTAGATGGTTATAGAGATGCCATTGAATCCAAGCCAAATGTCAGCTTAATGTTAAAGTGGTTTCAAAAAGAGTCACTACGCACAAATATTTCGAATGAGCCAACTATTGGGTTCAAATTAGTTGTCAATTTATTAAGGGATTTTTATTCTCTCTTTAGTGGGTTTATCTGTCAATCTGTTGAATATGGTGTTGATAGTGAGACAATTTGTTTTGTTTATAAAAATAAACAAGGTGAAATAATTAAAGATGCACTTGATGAAATGAGTGATGGTTATCGAAATACAATCAGTCTCATGTTTGATATTGCTTATCGTATGGTTGTTTTAAATCCAAACTTGGATCAATTGGTCATTGAAAAGACACCTGGTGTTGTTTTGATTGATGAAATTGATTTACATTTACATCCTAAATGGCAAAAAAACATCCTGAATTACTTAGTTAAAGCATTTCCTAATATTCAATTTATTGCAACTACACACGCGCCGTTAGTGATTCAATATACCAAAAAGGAACATATAATAATCATAGATGGCGAGACAGTTAAAAAGTTGTCTGAATACGATGTATTTACTTATGGAAGAAATATCAATAATATATTAAAACAAATTATGGACATGGATTCTAGACCTGAAGATATTAAAAATATGATTGAAAGTATTAATCGTTCAATAGACAAAGAGGATATTAATAAAGCTAGAGAAGAGCTTGACATGCTTTCGGAAATTATTGGTGATGATGATGATGTGGTGATGGATTTAGGAATGTATCTTGATTTGGAGGAGATTGAAATTGATTAAAATAGATAAATTGACTGAGCCTAAATCACTTACTGAATTCAAACAGCTCGCTACTGCTAGTTATGATAGTTTAGCTAATCTAGAGGGGAAAGCATATAAAGGAGATTTGAAACATAATTTACTTAAGGAACAAGGCTATATTTGTGCTTACTGCATGAGTCGTATTAATCTTGAAAATATGAAAATCGAACACTATCAACCTCAGAGTAAGTATCCAAATCTTGAACTCGAATATAAGAATTTATTTGCAGTTTGTAGTGGTTCTTTTGGTAAAGATACGACATGCGATACACAAAAGGCTGATCAAATTTTGAATAATCTATCCCCGCTTGTTGAGTCTAGTATTCAAACAATTGCATATAAAAAGACTGGGGAAATAATATCAAGTGATGATTTAGTGCAAACGGAGCTTAATCAGATTTTGAACTTAAATTGTGAAATGCTTATTGATAATAGGAGACAACAATTAGATAATTTTATTCGAAATGTAACAAGGAAAAAGAATATGCAAACTGGAGCTATGAAAAGAGGATTCCTATTTAAGACTAAACAGGAACTTTTGTCAAAAGACAAAAAACAACCTTATATTGGCATAGTCATTTGGTGGATAGAGAAAAAGCTAAAGAAAACAGTGCACTTATGATTGCATAAGGACACTGTTTTTATTAACTATTTTTTGA
>CAZWEF010000170.1:0-2121 GCA_964632125.1 uncultured Erysipelotrichales bacterium | reverse complement strand
CTTTTAAATCAAATCCGTATTCAATAATATCTAATTCATCACTCATAAACATAAATTGTTGAGATGTATCTTTTGATTGTCTATTGTCTATTCGATTAATGAGTTGATCGTTAAAATCATTTTTTTGTGAAGTAAACAAGAAAAACATAGAAAGCAACAAACATATGCAAAAACTGACTAAAAGTGCTTTATATTTCATTACATCCCCCTCTTAATAAAATTGACTCTTTCATTTATAAGCTCGTAAATATACACCATTAGTGCTATAGTAAATGGGACAGTCATTTGAAATAAGATCCCATAAACAATACTTGTTTGGAGCAGTAATGATGGTAAAACCCCTAGCCAAGAAATACCATACACCATCAAAAAGATAGCTGTTTGTTGTCCTCTCAACAACCTCAATCGACGAGCATCCAGCACAACTTGGTATGCACGACACATTGATGTAACTACAGTAAAAACATATACCATCAAAACGATAGGCCTTATATCCATAGAATCCATAAGACCAATAAAAATAATCGCTCCCAAAGTGACTGTACTTTGACTAAACCGTTTCATGATCACATAACAAATACCAGTTAATGCATATTGATTAATCCTAATTTCTAATGGTTTAAAATATCGATCTATAGTATGTGATATTTTATCCTGAATCCAAGCACTATTCACAATTGGTTCAGGCTTAGTTAGTTCACCTTGCTTGAATCGAACGGATGTGATGTGTGTCCCAATTGTTTGAAACAAAATCATTGCAATAAACATAATTGTTGTTGCCACACTTAGTGCTAAAATTGGTTGCATTTTAACAAGTACAAAAGGACTAAATGTCACCAGCAACATGATATAACCTAGTGTTACTCTATTGAATACCAAAACAAAGAAAAAATAGATACCAATCACAATAATCACCGAAGCTAAGCTATATATAGCTGTCACTAATGGATTAAGTTGAAGAAGAAAAAAACCAAAAACACTAAATACACTTATCGATAAAAGACCTAGTCCAATTGCCACTATCATTTTTGACAAAAACATGTTAAGTACTGTCACCCCAGCTGCAATCATTGATTTTAAAACAGCTGTGTCATCTATTTGTTTAGATGAACTTAAAAATGCGCTACTTAAAAAAATTGAAAACATTGAAAAAAAAGCATAATCTAATTCATTTTCATTAAGAAACTGATGCAGCCAATAAGAAGTATCATCTTTTACACTAAACAAACAAAATAGATACAACCCAACAAGACCACATCCAAACAATAGAAACTTTATCTTATTTAACCCTTTATACTCTACAAAAACACCATATAACCACCTATTCATGATGATGTCGATAAAGGTCTCTTACAGATTGTTTAAGGTCTTTCTTTTTAATCTGCGCAACAACCGTTCCTTCTTTTAATATTAGAACTTCAGTTAAAACATCATCAAGCAAATCCAGTTGATGGGTTGTAAGGATAAAGGAACGCCCTTTTTCCATCTCTTCTTGTATGAGTTGCAAAATGATGTCGACACTGATGGGGTCAACCCCATTAAATGGTTCATCAAGAAAACAAACAGATAACTGACTCAAAAGCATACAAGCAAGTGATGCTTTTTTGGATTCTCCTGAAGATAGGTATTGACAACGAATATCCAAAACATGTTCAATTTGTAGTTGATTGATCAGTCCTTGCAACTGTTCTTGATTTAAGAGTGGTTTATTGTTATATAGCTGATACCAGTAGTTAAGATTTTCTCTTACCGTTAAAAAATCGTAGAGTTGGTTCTTATAGGGTACATAGGCTACTTGATCAAATCCTATTCGACTAATCTTACCACTATTTGGCTTTAATAGCCCCATCATGAGTTCAATTAGTGTTGTTTTTCCAGCCCCATTATGCCCTATAATAGCGATGCAACTACTGTCCAACTCAATATCTAGGTTTAAATTTTGGTATAAACTCTTTTTCTTGCTGTAACAAAAAGAAACTTGCTCTAGTTCAACTTTCATGATTACCTCCTTCTACAGCTTCAATAACAGATCGAAAATCTTCTCAATTTTCATCTATTAATACATAATTTGATAAAATAATCGTATAACTTAACCATTTGAATGTCAATATAATACTTAAC
>CAZWEF010000169.1:0-2128 GCA_964632125.1 uncultured Erysipelotrichales bacterium | reverse complement strand
AGGACTTCCTTTTTCTATATTCAATTTTCATTTACACAAATTATTTTACGATATCCACTAATTGCAATTATTAAGTTGTAGTCTCACTTAATTATTGATAATCACTTTATTCTATCGTATAATGCAAATATATAAATGATAGGAGGATGTGTAATGGATCGAATAACCCAAAGTATGGTTGAATCTTTTAAGATTGCTCAAGGTATTATTAGTACCGATATGCCATCAGTATTTGAAAGCTTTGTTAATTATTGCGTTGTAAATAATGTTTATGGTACAAATGATTTTGATATTGAAGAAATTACTACTGGAAGAGCAACTCAAGGCATAGATGGTATTGCAATAATCATAAATCAAAAATTAATACAATCTACTGGTGATATAGATCTTTTGATTACACACAATCAAACACTTTCTGTAAAGTTTGTGTTAATACAAACTAAGGCTTCATCTTCGTTTGAAAACAGTGAAATTTCCAATTTTCTCACATTTGCCAAATTGTACTTCGATGATTGTGATAATATTTTTCAAACTGATGAGATGAAAAAATTTATTGAATTAAAAAACTATATTTTTTCACACGGTGATAAACTTAAAAAAAATCCACAACTTATTCTTTACTTCGTTACATTAGGAACATGGACAGATGATAGAAATCTTACCGCAACAATTTCTGTTAACGAAGAAGCGTTGCGTAGCACGAATCTATTTTCAGCAATTGAAACAGTGCCGTGTGGCCACGCTGAAGTACAATCACTCTTTAGAAAAACCAAAGCAAAACTCTCAGCTACATTTCAATTTGAAAAAAGAATAACAATGTACTCTACATCTGATGATGAGGTTGGCTATAGTGGTGTCTTACCTTTTAGAGAGTATAAAAAACTAATTTTAGAAGAAAGTGGAGCAACCAAACCAGTATTCGAAGATAATATCCGTGATTATTTGGGACCTAATCCTGATGTGAATAAAGGCATATATGAGACAATTAAAACGGGGGATATAAATGCATTTAGTATGCTTAACAATGGTATAACTATAGTTGCTTCTTCAATTTCCATCCGTGGAGACACAGCAACTATAGAGGATTATCAAATAGTAAATGGTTGTCAAACAAGTAATATTTTAATAAATAATATGGATATTGGAAGTCATATCGATAATTTAATAATCCCTGTTAGAATTATTGCTACAAAAAATGAAAACTTAAAAAGTGATATTACACGAGCTACAAATAATCAAACCGCCATAAAAAAAGAGCAGCTTGAAGCACTTTCAACTTTCCAAAAAAACTTAGAAGAGTATTATAAAACATATGATTCTTCAGATGCTCTTATATATGAGCGAAGAACTGGACAATATCGCAATAGTGACGTAGCTAAAAATAGAATAGTTTCAATTGCCACTCAAATAAAATCAATCTCTGCTATGTTTTTAAATGAGCCAAGCGGAGTTTCTGGTCATTATGGAACAGTTGCAAAACGAGTTGGAAACAAGATATTTAAGACAAGCGATAAATTAATAATGTACTATGTAAGTGCACTTGCATTATTTAGAATTGAAAATTTGTTTAAAGCAAATAAAATTGATAAATTATATCGAAGATCTAGATACCATGCAATGATGCTTTTTAGAATAGTTGCATCTGATCAAGATATCCCTAAATTCAACAGTAAACAAATGGAAGGTTACTGTCAAAATCTATTAAATATTTTGAATGATGAGGAGAAATGCACTAACTATTTCACTAAAATTGTGGCCTTTATCGTTGAACAAGATAGTGAAATTAACATCACAGACAGAAAATGCTTTGAGAAAAAAGAAACAACAGATTATTTACTCACAAAAGTACCTGAACTAAAAGCAATTATAAGTTGAACAAAAATTATTGAGTCCTTTCCATAAAGTGTGGGGGCTAAGATATTGATAAAAGAGATGATCTAAAAAATTAACTCTTTCATCAATAAGAACCAACATAAATTAGTGTTATTTACTTTTATTGTTAAGGGTTCTTTGTCAATTTAGTGGGTGGAAGAAGTTCGCAAAATCATAAGTTGAGAGTGTAAAATAAAGGCCCTATAATATTTGGTGTGGGAAAATATCCTACACCTTTTTAGAATAATAAAAAGAC
>CAZWEF010000168.1:0-2144 GCA_964632125.1 uncultured Erysipelotrichales bacterium | reverse complement strand
ACAGGTATGAATGGTACAACCAACACGATAGCTATGTTGTTGATTGCTGTTGGAATGGTTGTTGTGTTGAAAAAAGGAACGACTAAAAAATATTAGTCATCATAAATGATATTGACTACCAGTGATTTGGTAGTCTTTTTTTAGGTTGCCAGGCATGCCGTATGTCTAAGGTAAAAGCCCTTAAGAGTGCATCTAACAACAAATCAAATAGCGATTGACAAGTTTCAAGTCGTGACATATAAGAGAATCTTTTGAATGAACAACCAATGATGAATGGTCATATACGATGTTTCAATGTTTTCATGTTCAACAAGCAATTCAACAAAGAGAGTACAGTTAGCACTGAAGTATTTTTGTAGTGAAATATCAATGACGATCTGCTTTGTCTCTTTAGGGAAACAGTAGCTGCTATACTATTTCTGTGGCCTTGAGTGAGCCCAGCTTTTCCTAAAGCATTAAAGCGGATGATTAAACGGTATTAGTTCAAGTTGGCATCCAATCTCATAAGTAGTTGTTTTATTAATGTCATTAGAATGAGCATATTTTTTAATGGCGTGATACTTCGCTTTTTCAATCACGCATAGTTGAAACGTTTACATCATGTATTTCGTTCAATTTTAGTAGTACATTGTGTAATTCATTTGAATTATCAGTCAATATCCTTGCTTTAAAATATGTGATATGTTATAATAAATGTGTGTTAATAGGTACTGATTCACATTATTAAAATAAATTCATAAAGTTTTAACACAAAAAACATAATTTAATGATGTGATGATAATATAAACGAGAGGAAGAATTTATGAAAAATACAGTTTTATATTCATTTTTGATTTCGGTTTTAGTGCTGGGTTTACTGTTTACTGTTTTTAATACTTTTAATGCACAAACAATCGAGACATCACAACAAACTAATTTACCAACAGCAGTGGTTGCAAATCAAATGTCATACACTGAAAATGGTTTTACATTTGATTTAAATGATGTAGATTTTACTGCGACTATCACAGCGTACGATGGTGTAGTAAAGGATGTGGTCATTCCAGAAACGGTTCTCTATAATGGTCAAACATATACGATAAATGGTATTGGAGATAACGCTTTTAAAAGCATGCAATTAACTTCGGTCCTATTTACTGATAATATTGTCACCATTGGTGAAAGTGCATTTACTGGAAACCTTCTGAAAATGATAAATTTACCAGACAGTGTCTTGTCTATCGGCGCAAGTAGTTTTGGTAATAATGCGCTTAATTCTATTAGGCTTTCGAATAGTATGACAGAAATACCAGCTGGGGCTTTCTCGTATAATACAGGTTTGAAAGCAATCGATATTCCAAGTGGCATTACATATATTGGTGATTCAGCCTTTATCCAATGTCAAATAGCTAATCTCGTGATACCTGATAGTGTTACTTACATTGGAAATTACGTTTTTTACGCTAACAGTTTGAAAACATTAAAGCTTTCAAGTAATCTACAACATATTGGGTCTAATGCTTTTGCAACACAATTTCAGTATTTCGGTTTCCAAAACAGTCTTACGCAATTAGTGATACCGGATAGTGTGAGTTACATTGGTTATCAAGCATTCTATTATAACAAAATTGATAAACTTGTCATGTCAGGTAATATCGAGTTTGTTGGAGATGAAGCATTTGGGCAAGGATATCCAAGATCTACAACTGAGTTGACTGTGTTTGTTAATGATGTTGCTTATATGAGTAATGTAAAAAATGTCTTGAGTTTAAATAATGCTTTAAATAGCACGCATTTAAAATCTGTTTTTTATGCATTTAATCAAATTGAAGGTGGCTATGTTGAAGGGACACAAGATTCATACATATTGTCAGAAGGACAAACACAAGCATTATCAGTGGGAGATTTTGTGTATCCTTTAGTGGCGAAACGCCAAAGTGGCACATGGATGGATACGGATGGCATGACAACGGCAGTGGTTGATCCGTTAATTGAATGGTATCGAACAGGGCTTACCTACCAAGATACTTTAGTAGGGACTGGAGCAAGTTTTACTGCGTCAATGCCAGGTACATATTATGCACTGATTAATGGTGTGAAACAATTAGGCAACATACAAATCATAGCAGAAGTTCTCCCTTATACCCTAAGTTTTGATTTAAATG
>CAZWEF010000167.1:0-2266 GCA_964632125.1 uncultured Erysipelotrichales bacterium | reverse complement strand
ATTGCTCTACCTGATGAGCTAAGCCGGCGTGATTCAATTATACTAAATATCCAATAGGATTTCAATATATTATTTTAAAGTATAGATTAAAAAAAGGTAAATAGATGTGTCATCTTTCTACCTTTTAATATGTCTTGCTCTTGTTGCATTTGCAGTTGCCAATAATGAAACCCCAACATCTGCAAATAAAGCAAACCACATACTAACAAGACCAAATATACTTAATACTAAGAAGATTGCTTTTATACCAATTGAAAAAATAATGTTTTGTTTTGCTATAGATACAGTTTTTTTAGCACCTTTAATTGCAACTACGAGTTGTAATAAGTCATCAGACATCAACACCAAATCAGCAGCCTCAATGGCAGCATCTTGCCCAATACCTCCCATCGCAATACCTACATCTGATTGCATTAAGACAGGTGCATCATTTATGCCATCTCCAACAAATCCAATTTTATGGCCTTTGTCTTTGAGTTGTTCAAATAGCTGAACTTTTTGAGTTGGTAGCAAATGACCATATGCTTTGTCAATGCCTATTGAGTATGCAATTTGATTAACCACAGCTTGCTGATCTCCAGAAAAAATCATCATATTTTTAATGCCTAATTTTTTTAAATCTATTATGGCTTCTTTCGTTGTATCTTTAAGTACATCGCTTAGTTCAATAACACCAATTAACTCATTATCTTTAGCTACAAATACGCATGTGTGAACGGAAGGATTAGGTTTGACCTTAATTCCATGATTTTCAATTAATTGTTGATTACCAACTAAAACATGACCTTGATCAATGCTTGCTGATACACCAAGACCATGAATAGACTTGTGTTCTTTAATAATTGATGAATCAATTTCTTGCCCATATGCTTTTATAATTGCCTTAGCAATCGGATGATTTGCATGGTAATTGGCTAAAGATGCATAGTACAAAACATCTTGATTGGTGTAGCATTGATTTGAGGTAATGCCAGTGACAAAAAATTGACCCACGGTTAGGGTTCCTGTTTTATCAAACACCAATGTATCAATTGAACTCAAAGTCTCGACATACTGGCTTCCTTTGATTAATGCTCCTTGACTTGCAATACCACCAACGCCTGCATAAAATGTAATTGGAACCGATATAACAAGTGCACATGGACATGAAATAACAAGGAATATCAATGCTCTATATACCCATTCTTCAAAGCTTTGACCCAATATAATGGGTACAATCAATGCAATAATAGCTGCAGCCAAAACAACAATTGGTGTATATACTTTCGCAAATGCCGTGATTAGCTTCTCACTTTTAGATTTTTTATTACTTGCTTGTTCAACTAAATCTAGAATTTTACTCACTGTTGAGTCTTGATACGTTGTTGTTACGCGCACAATAATTGGTGACTCCAAGTTAACACTTCCTGAAAATACATCATCGTGTTCATTTACTTGTTTAGGTATGCTTTCCCCTGTTAAGTTAGATAAATCAACAAGACTAATACCCTTTACAATTTGACCATCTATTGGTATACACTCACCTGGAAGCACTTCAATTAAGTCGTCTATTTTAACTGTTTTTGGGTCAACTTTTTTCCAAGTACTTCCTTGTTTAACACGTGCAAATTGTGGTCGTATGTTCATTGTTTTTGCAATAGATTTTCGCGATTTTTCAACAGCCAAATCTTGAAAGTACTCACCAACTTGATATAAAAGCATAACAAGAACTGCTTCTTTGCTTTCTTTAATAATAAGGGCTCCAATTGTTGCGACACTCATTAAAAACTTTTCATCAAACATATTTTGTTTGCCGATTTTTTTTATAGCACTAATGAGAATGTCATAAGCAACAATCAAATAAGCACAAATATAAATGATGAGACTAAATGTAGGATGCTTAAGTAATATGGCAATGATTAGCAGTAAGGTTGTAATAAAAATTCTAAATAAACGAATAGTTTGTCTTACCTTTTGTTTTTCTTCCTTATGACTTAATACGACACCTTCCTCAATTTGATCAACAAGCTTTTGTAAATCAATTAAAGCAATATCACCTTCTACATTTAGTTTTTGATTCATAAAATCAAGATTTACTTGTTTGACATTGTCTTGTTCTTTTATACTTTGTTCAATACGATTAGCACAATTGGCACAAGTAAGACCATTAATATAATACGTTTTTTTCATCTCTTCTTACAAAAGTACTTCAATAGGTTGGTAAGGTATGTCTTGTGCTTCGCTAACCGCTTCACATGTTAGATGGCCTTGATACACGTTAACCCCT
>CAZWEF010000166.1:0-2267 GCA_964632125.1 uncultured Erysipelotrichales bacterium | reverse complement strand
ACAGTGATGCACAATATAAGCTTTTCTATAACGGGCCCTCATTGTTATCTCAATACTATTCTGGTTTCAGGAAACAGACCAGATAATGTGATATCTTTTGATGAGCTATCAGGGGAGTTTAGAGCTGAGAAAAGGCACATGATAATCATTTATGAAAGTGATATAGTGGAAGAAAGGCTGAAGAGATGGGTGAAAGCAGCCATTAATCACATATCATTTTTCAATTTTACAAATTTGAATGGAGAAAATAAACTGTCTGAGTGCATAAAGAAAATGAAATTTAATAATAAGTCAATCAGCACATGCAAGGATAATGTTACTTCTAAAGACTTTGAAGTAATAACAATTGATAAAGCAAATCAGATGATATTTTATGATATTGATGGTATATGTGGGATAGCAGAGCCAATGAATGCAGTGGGCTTTAAATATGATATAACAGTTGAGTGCTCAAGACTTCTAAAATATCATATTATAGAGAAGACCCAAGTTATAATGATTGATGGTACACTGAGATCAATTAAAGAGTGTTATAGCGTAGCGATAGGATACATTACGATAGACAAAGATATGAAAATGCCAATATTTTTAGTTATAGGGGCTTTGGATACAATGATAAATAAAAATGAACGTGATAAGATTGCTCAAGCATTTAAAAAGGCCTTTTTGATAGCAACTCAAGGATTTAAAGATAGTTATAGATCCAAAACATTATATATGAATGAAAAGGGAGAGTTTGGAGGACTGATGAGTGGATATGAACTGAAAGAATTGGTTGAAGTGTTTGGCAAGGAGTATAATGATTACTCCACTTTTATATACTATGAATGCTTAGGATGCAAGAATACCTTTTCATCGACTGATGTTAACTCCTTGACAGAAAAATTATGGCAATACATTGATTTGAGATACTTGCAACCAAACATTGATGTATGTTGTAACATAGGAGCCAGGGATAAGCATGATTATACACTTTTCTATCCAGAAGGATATTTGAATGATTCCACAGCATCAAGTAAATACAATCTCTTTTTAAGCAAGCAGATATATAACTACAATCAAAAACAGGATGTTTTAAAACAATATAGAGTAAAGAGAAGATCAGTTAAATTCAATGCAAAAAAGCTTTTTATTAGAAGAAATGGAATAAGAAAGCTGAATTTATACACACCTATAGTTACCAATTTTCTAGACGCACCAATTAAGAGGCTTAGTTTTCCAGTTCAATCATCAATTAGATTATTCACAAATGAAAAATTAGTTGATGTTGATAAAAGGCATTTAAAAAGAAAAGAGAATTTAAAGAAGTTAATTGAAGATGCTTTAGAAAAAATTAAATCAACAATGTATACAAATATATTTGCAAGATTTGAAATGAGAATAAGTATTTTCAACCTTCCATTTATTGAAAACTTATATGAGAAACTTATAACAGAACATAGATTCATGTGCTATAAAACCAGCAATTTATATCAGATTCTTTTGAAAGAATTTCAACTAATGATAGAAAAGATGCAGGATAACATAAGTTTTGAAGAAGTAGCAAGGCTCAGCTTATATGAGGTAGTTTTTATGGAATTTTTTATTAAAGGAGGTAAAAATCTTCATATTTTGCCAAGTAGATTTAGAAAAATGATTGAAGACCACAGATGCGATGGAATAGGAACTCTGGAGTTTATAAAAGATATACAGATAGAAGAAGATGAAGTTATCCACATGTGCTTCAAATTACTAGAGTGTTTAAAGAGTCAATCCTATGAACGCCAGAAAAGCAATATAATAAGTCTTATAAAAATGAACTATTTAAGAAGAAGCAGTTTAATAGCTAAGAAAATAGTAGACCAATATTTTGAAGACATGATCAAGATCTCAGGAAGCAAAGAGATAAAAAGCATTCTGATGATGGGAAATAAATTTGTGATGGGAACACCAATGCATTTCAATGAGTTCATGGATGTTTATTTTAAAAATGCAGAGAAGGAAGTAAAATACCAATTATATAGAAGTTATTATGAACTTGCAGTGATAAAAAAAATGGATATGGATGTAGACAAAGAGATAATTAAAATATTTACAGAGGAGGGAATAAGATATATGACCAGTAGAAATGCATCAGGAAGACGTATTTTAAATCAGTTGATATATGGGAATGAAGTAACTGTGAACAATATTGAAGTTAAAAAGGAACTAGTGAAGGAATCATTGGTAAATTATGAATATGCTAAGAATATGAGCTTTGGAATAGATTATCATGAAGAAAGACAAAT
>CAZWEF010000165.1:0-2268 GCA_964632125.1 uncultured Erysipelotrichales bacterium | reverse complement strand
TTCTTTTTTCTTTTCTTTGATTTGACGTTGTTCTGTTTAGTTTTCAAAGAGCTTCTTTGCTTCCTTTAATGCTCTATAATCTTATCACAGTCTTTTCATTAAGTCAATCACTTTAATTCTTTTTTTTGATTTGTTTGACTTGTTGATTTGTTTGTTGCTTGTTGACTGCCCATTAATAATATCAAATCCCTTAATCTAAGTCAACCACTTTTTTAATCTTTTTAACCAAATAATTCATCCGAATCTAAAAGCACTGTCACTGGGCCATCATTTACCAATTCAACTTTCATATCCGTTTGAAAAATACCTGTTTCAACCCTTAAGTAATGCTTTAACTTTTCATTAAAAGCATTAAAATATTCATTTGCTTTTGCTGCAGGCATCGCAAGCGTAAAACCAGGTCTTCTTCCTTTTCTAGTATCTGCATATAATGTAAACTGCGAGATCGATAAAATATCGTATCCTTTCTCAAGAATTGAGTGATTCAATCTGCCATTCTCATCTTCAAATAATCTAAGATGAATTAACTTCTCAATCATTCTATCTATTATCTTTAGGTCATCTCCAACTTTAAACCCAACAAGCAGCACATAACCCTTGTCAATTGCACCAACAACTTTTTGTTCTACTTTTACATTTCCATTTAAAACTCGTTGTATTAAGACTCTCATCATTCACCTCCAACATTATCTTATCATAAACGCTATAATATGTTAAGATAGTAAAGAAAGAAGGTATTTTATGAAAAAACCACTTGCATATCGCATGCGACCAACTTCCCTTCAAGACATTGTTGGTCATTCGAGCCTATTAGGAGAGGATGGTCTCATCACCAGATACTTAAACACTCAGTTTCTCCCATCATTGTTGTTTTTTGGAACACCAGGTTCTGGCAAAACGACCCTAGCTCATTGTTTAGGTGTTGCATTTGATTTACAAACGCGCTTTTTAAATGCTGCAACATGTAGCAAAAAAGACATTGAGGCTGTTTTAATTGAAACAAAATTGTCTACGCCTGTTCTTTTGATTCTTGATGAAATTCATCGACTCAATAAAGATAAACAAGACTACTTATTACCAGTTGTAGAAAATGGAGATATTATTTTAATTGGCCTAACAACCACCAATCCTTATCATTCTATTAATCCTGCTTTACGTTCACGTATGCAAATGGTTGAACTTTTAGCACCAAGTAAAAACGATATTAAAATTGCTTTGATAAGAGCCTTGTCTAGTCCAATTGGTCTAAACCAACAGTTTATTGTGGATGATGATGCACTCGATTATCTTGCTAGCATTGCATCTGGCGATGTTCGCTTTGCCTTAAATAGTTTAGAAACACTAGTCTATGCTTCAACTTCTAGCCCTATTACAATCCATGATATTCAAACCATCATTAAAAATAGACCGATCTTTTTTGATGGTTCTGAATCTGATTACTACACAACATTAAGCGCCCTACAAAAGTCAATTAGAGGGAGCGATGTTCAAGGTGCTATTTATTATTTAGCAAAGCTCATCAAAGTTGGTGATTTAGAAAGTCTTGAGCGCCGTTTGCTTGTGATTGCCTATGAAGATATTGGGCTTGCCAATCCTGCTGCATGTAGTCGCGTCATTCAAGCCATTGACGCTGCTAAACGTGTCGGTTTTCCTGAGGCACGAATTCCCCTTTCAGTCGCTGTGGTTGATCTTGCTTTAAGTCCGAAATCCAAAAGTGCACTAAGTGCAATTGATCATGCCTTAAGTCTCATCGATGTATCTGATTTTCCGCCACCGCCTTATCTCAACCTCACACCTGTTAATAAAACGCAAGATGAACAGTATGACTACAATGATCCTACTCTTTGGCCTTTGCTTCAATATTTACCTGACCAAATTAAAGATCAAGTATTTTATCACCCTAGTTTAACGGGTGCATATGAAATTGCTTTAGCAAAGCACTTTGAATCACTTAAACGCGTCAAACGTTCATCTGATATCGTCGGCATAAAAAACAAATTAAAAAGCAATCGCTAGATTGCTTATTTTTTTTCTTCTGGTCTTATGAGTGATAGGTTCACATGGCAATAGCCAGTAGGGTTATTGATTAAATAATCTTGATGATAGTCTTCAGCATCAAAAAAAGATTTTAATGGTTCAATTTCAACGACGATGTTCTTTGAATAGTCACTTTGTTTTAAAGCAATGAATGCTTCAATCACCGATTGATCTTGATCATCAACAAAATAAACACCTGTTCGATATTGATTCCCAATGTCGCCTCCTTGT
>CAZWEF010000164.1:0-2272 GCA_964632125.1 uncultured Erysipelotrichales bacterium | reverse complement strand
TGTAGTATATTATACTTTTTCTAGCTTGCTGTTACAATTACATTATACTAGGACACCGTCAAAAAATTCAAACCTTACAAGTCAAGTGTAAATGAAGAAAAGATAGATTACATAGTGGATCAAGCATTTGATAATAGAAAACGATGTGAAGTTCTGGTGAGTGATCTTACTTATGTACGAGTTGGAGATAAATGGCATTACATTTGTACCATCATTGATTTTTATAATCGAGAAATCATCGGATATAGTTGTGGGCCACATAAAACAGCACAACTTGTATTAGAAGCATTTGCAAGCATACCAAGAGGATTACATGAAGTCGGCATCTTTCATACAGATAGAGGAAGTGAGTCCAAGAACAAGTCACTGGATGCATTGTTAGAAACGTTTGAAATCACCCGTTCCTTAAGTCATAAAGGAACCCCTTATGACAATGCAGTAGCAGAAGCAACGTATAAAACAATCAAGACAGAGTTTGTATCAAAGGAGCAATTTGAAACAATAGAGCAATTAAGAGCATCATTTGGAGCCTATGTATGGTGGTATAACAACAAAAGGCTCCATTCACGTTTGGGCTATGTTTCACCAATTCAGTATCATCAACAGTTGTCCTTATAAAAACTGTCTACTAATGTGTTGACATACCAATACTCATGTTTCAAGCAGAATATTCACTGAAGTAGTATTGTATTAAGTAGCTGGGAACTTATTTGAAATAAAAAAGTCATATTGAAGCCTCTTATAATGAGTGGTAAACCATTCATTATAAAAAATTACAAATGACTAAACTGATTTGAATTGAAACAGATTAAATGTAGAGAAACTTCTGGAAAGTACAAAGTATAAATCAAATATCTATCAAATACATGTAATATAAAAATTGGATATTATCTAAGCTATAGCACAGACATAATGGCTAATATCTGCTAACTTGATCAAGCTGTTGAATTAAAGAAATCTCGATCAATGTCAGATAAATCTTGCTCAAGATCTTTTAATTTTTTTAAATACTTTTTAAATTCATTTACATCAACTACAATAGCATTACCATTTATATAAAACATCCATTCACTATTACAGAACTCTTGTTTCCCATGAGCTAAAGCGTTTCTCACTATTCTAACTTCATGCCATAAAACTTTAATTTTCCTTATTTTATTAGGATCATTACTACAGTTAGCTAAATAATTATTTATCCTTTCACAATAGTTATTTCCGACAGTGCCTTTAACATCAAGAATATCATCTATTTTAGAGTTAAATAAAATATATGCAGTTCTTAACTCCTCTATTCTGCTTTTATTATTTACAAAATGAGTTATGACATCTTCAAGTTCATTCTCATAGTTCTGAGTTGAAAAGAAATTGAAATTTGAAAAAAGCTTCATTTTTTTATTTTCGTTAAACTTATTAACAACTTCACTCGCAATCATATTCTGATCGTTGTTCGAGTATAAAACATAGTGCTTTAAAATATTGTTTCCCCTAAGTTTAAGTAAGTAATCTAGCCCTTTTACATTTGCTTCTAGTTCATAATCAGAAAAAATAATATCAATGTATTTACTTTCAAAATATTCATTGGCTTCTGTAAGGTTATTCACTTCAAAAACTTCAACATCAAACATCATTTGATCAATTTCAAATTTTACTACATCGATCATTTCTTTTACTAAAGCGGAATAATTATCTTCAATCCACAACACTCTTATTTTTCTTGGCATACTCTTTCTCCTCAAGCATTAAGCTGGATTTCAATTGTAAAAAAAGTTTTATTACTATATGCAACTACCTTACCCTTCAGCTTATCTTCAACTATCTTCTTTACGAAATACATACCATTACCTGTTCCACGACTTTTAGTTGTAAAACCAAATTCAAAAACTCTCTCCAAGACACTACTTTCAACCGGACCAGTGTCAGAAATAAATTTAAGCACTACATAATCATCGTCTTTTTTATCCCCTATAATAGTCAACTGATTTGCATTAAATGATATCACATTGTCAAATATGTTATCTAACATAACGATAATATCAACAGCCATAAAATCGCAGAAAAAACTAATATCATCTAACGATAGAATAAGATTAACGTCCTTGTTAATTCTATGCCAGCTGTTAGTATACTGTTCAATAAATTCAATAATATTATCGTTTGTTTTAGTGTTTGCATTATACGTAATATTTAAAGCAAAGTTCTTAAGGGAACGAATTTTTGAAATTGACTCGAAAAACCCAATTTCAAAATCCTTAAAGTCATCACTTTCTAGAAA
>CAZWEF010000163.1:0-2372 GCA_964632125.1 uncultured Erysipelotrichales bacterium | reverse complement strand
CATCTAGACAAGGCTATACATTTGTAGGTTGGAGTGCGACAAAAGATGGCAGTGGTACTCTTTGGGATTTTGCAAACACAACCATGCCGGCAAATGATGTGACATTGTATGCCCAATGGATCCAACAAAATCTTCCAAATACTGGAGCAGGAAATAGTATTGTAGGACTCAGTAGCTTGTTTGTTTTATTAGGATTGACATTAATGGTTGTGAACAAAAGCCGTAGTGTCAATAATGAAGTGCAATAATTCAAGACAAAGTATAAACGAGCATTTGCAATAAAATAATGTACTTAAACAACTACGGATTGATTACCAAAAAAGTAATCAATCTTTTTAATGAATGGGTACCTGCTAAAAATAGGCAAAGTGATGTCTTATTAAAGTTTGAGGAAACAAATAATATTTAAGCCGCGGATACTTTTTCTTAAGAAAGGGTAAACTGTTAGAGAGAATATCGAGAATGAAAAACTTTAGGTGTACATACAAATGGTTGCAAAATATTGGCGTAAATGTTTTTTTTTATTATTCTATATGTTATAATTTAAAAAACAAATGGGGATGTGTGAACTAATGTGTTTTTAAGTGTCGTAAGCGCATTCAGTTATTAAAAAAGAGATGTTAAATTGGAGGGATACTTTATGAGAGTCCATAGATTTTCTATTTTAAAATGTTTTAAAGTCTTTGCTGCGGTGATGGTGATGTTTACGTCAACACTTGCAACAGGATATAATCAAAAAAAACTTAATGCAGTTAATGAACAATTTACATTAGGGGCGATTCAAACGCCACGTGAAGAAGTATCGTTCACTGAACCCACAACAGCAAGAGTTTCGACATCTGCTGAGTTTTCAGCAGCATTCCAAAACGGTTCTATTAGCAGAATTGTGCTGAACAACAATGTTAGTATCTCTGCCATTGATGCATTAACATTAAATACTGTGAGTCTGACTAGATCACTCCAAGTTGATGGGGCGAATCATACATTATCATATCCAGACACATCATTTACAAATCTTCTTTGGCGGCTTTCAGCGGCTTTAACGCCGAATCGAGTGATTCATTTTAAAGATATTAATATTGAAAAACTAGATAGAGATGGTGCTGTTGTTTTTATTCGAAGTGAATCTCCAGCTTGGGAATTTATTTTTGATAATGTAACAATGACCAATGGGACTAAGTTTGAAAACATTATTGCGAATTCAGCTGATACCAATATCTTCTTTAGAAACACCAATGTTTTTACAACATTTAATACAAATTTTGCAAGAACAATAGGCAATGTTATTTTTGAGAACAATTCAAATGTTTTGATTTCTAAACCAATTGATGGCTATGCAACTTTTTGGGATGAGTCAGCACCCTATGATAGTGTTGCTTATTTTGGTACAAATTCAATTGTTGATATTGAAGGATCAAATGGATACCCAGTATTTTATCCTTGGGGAAGATTTGATGCCTATCCAGGATCAGATGTCACACTACATAAAGTTACAGACTCAGAAGGGGTTCAAGATAGTTATGGTGTCAATCAGGAATATCGTATTGATTCTGGGGCTAAATTTAGTTTAGTGAACGCCAATGGATTAGCGCTGTATGATTACGGAAATATCGTCAGCTTTAAAACGAATTCAGGTGCAAATGTGAAGTTTGTAGGTAGTTTTTCTATTGGAGTGGTGTACTTTACGAACTCTAATTCTCGCGTAATTCTAGATACACCTTCATATTTTGATATAAAAAATAATGATACGTCGGGGCAAGCATTTAGGTCATCTAATGCAACAACACCTGGACTCCAAATTTTAAATGCGGATATAGGTGTATGGAATAAGTATGCGTCTCAGTCGGGACCACCTACACTTCCATCCCCTTTTAATAACGTAAGTTTATTTACAGGGAATACAACTGCGCTCGCAGGCTCATCACCAGTTTTGAATAATATGAGTGGTGGTTGGAATACCAGTAATTATGCTCGTATAGCTTATGCTACAATGCCTTCAGTCAGTGCAAATGATATTACCATGTCTATTAATCGTACACAAAGCATCAATCCAACTTATTTTCCTCCAGATTCAGTCGTAACGTATAGCAGTAACAACACGAGTATTGCAACTGTAAATGCTTCCGGTGTTGTTTCAAGCGTTGGTGCAGGAACAACCACAATTCAAGTGACCGTTACGACGCTGGATGGTGTTAGTGCATCAATAAATATTAATGTAACTGTAACAAATAATGTACCAACACTAACAGTACCAGCCTTTACTGAAATCAATGTGAATGATGCATTTGATCCACTTACAGGGGTCACTGCAACAGATACAGAAGATGGTAACTTAATCAATGATGTTCAAGTAACAGGCAGTGTGAACACAG
>CAZWEF010000162.1:0-2377 GCA_964632125.1 uncultured Erysipelotrichales bacterium | reverse complement strand
GTGCCAATCCAGAACATAGAAATAAAATACAGCACTGATCGAACAATTAAAACAGTTAATAATTTAATAGTTAAAACCGGCAATAGTTTTAGAATAGATAGAATAGATAATAGTTTAATAAGCAATAATTTGGTAAATAGATTAGATGATACAAATAAAACTAAAAATATAAAAGATGGATATAAAATTGATACAACTGATTCTACTACTAATAAACTGATAGACAATATTGATCTTATTTCAAGGGCTAAAATAATTAAACTTGCTGGTAAATTCAATATGAATCCTAATAGAATATTCATAACTCATAGCAAAGACTTAAATGCCTTTGCTGTGAGTGATTTGTTCAAATCCACTATTTTTGTAACTTCTGGGCTGATGGATAAATTTGATATAAAAGTTATTTTAGGAATTTTAGTGCATGAGATGGGCCATGTTTACAACCAAGACAGTTTGAAGAGAGGAATTGGAGTAATTTTATTTGGATTAATAATTTTATATATCCAGCAGCAAATACTCAGCAGAGTAGACAAAGAAGATAGCATAATAGACTGTGATAGATTAAGAGATAGTATGAGAGATAGGGAAGATAATATAAAAAATAGAGCAGATACAAGAGTAGATAGAGCAGATAATATAAGAAATAGACTAGATATAAGAAATAGGGAAGATAAGGTAGATGATAATAGACTAGATATAAGAGATAATCCAATAGATGGTTTGGAACATAATAGACTAGATGACAAAGTAGATAGTATCAGAGCAGATGAAGTAGATAATATAAGAACAACTGGAGTGGGAAAGAAGGAGAATTTGCTGATGAAGAGAATTTGGGGAGACATTGCCCTGCTTGGGCTTGTTTACTTCTTATTTATGATTTCCATGCTTTATTCTCAGTTCTGTGAGAGTAGAGCTGATAATTTAATGATTTCAGAATTAGGAGCTGATGCTCTTCCTTTCTTTGAATATATGAAAAATATTCATCCTGAAAGCTATGAATATATTTCAGTTTTAAAAGTACACTTTTCACATCCATCTATAAAAGAGAGAATTAATAAAATGCAGTAACACTTCAATAGACTTTTGATGAAGTTAAACATTAATTGTTGACTATAAATATTGAGGTTTTTTATTAAACTCCTTATGATGAATTATCTTTGCAGCAGTCTATATTGAAATATGAAAATTAGTTGAACCCATACAGCTTTTTGGCTTGGTCTAAATTGATATTACTAGAATTGGACAAATCAAGAAAATACCTCTTCTGCCAGTTTTGGGTCTGCGCTGCTTGTGAGTTTGTTGTTTTGATCCAGGGTGCATAAACACGGATGGCTCGCTTGCCACCCTTACCTGACTGTGAAAAGACATCGTGGACTGCAAGAGTACTCTTAGGAAATACAAATTGACCGATTTTATTCCCATTCTGCACACAAACAACAACTAAATCAGCTGGATCGTTGACATCGTACGGTTGGATTGGACTCTTACTTGATGCTCGTTTGTAAATAGTCACAAAGTGACCAATTTTAGTCGGTGTAGACTTGCCAACCCGAAATTTGACAAACAGACTGTTGAGCCTCAGGTCATGCCCACTGTATATTTTGCTCTCTTCATCTTTCTTGGGTTTTGAACAACATAGATTACATGGTTGGTAGACTAACTGATATGATAGGTGAAGCATTCTATTATTCGTGAAGTCGTTTTGAGTCACTGATTTTGAGATCTCAATAGCTTGGTTTGAGTTTCTTGTATGAATTTCTTCTGTGTTTGTAGTTTGCAACCCATCAGAAGTTAAACTAGTTGTTTTGCTTGGCATTTGAATCTTTTTAACATTGCTTTGATTTAAGGTCTCGTCTGATGTGGTGATTTTTGGCTTCTCAGTCTTATTTTTTGATTTGACAGATGAAGTCATGGAGTATTTTCAACAAATAAAAATTTGCTTCAAAATAATCTTATTGAAGCGTGTAACTAAACACTCTTTTAACCTTCTTTGTAATATATTCAGCAATGATTGTTCTTACAGTTCAAAACTTTTGTAGGTTCATTATCAGACTAGAACAAATATAAAACTATCACTGAATTATTACTTTTTTTCGTTTTGTAAAAAAATTAGTTAGTGATAACCCTCAATGATAGCTATGACACTCTTGAGACTAATATCAGCAGTTATTCAGAATTCAGATGTAGAAATGGCAACAGAAGAGAATGATGTTCAAATGGATAACTATATCATCAAAGACAGTACATATGATAATACTATCAAAATCATTTATGATATCATTACAAATAAAGATACAAATTTTTGTATCAAGAATGATATTCTGTGTAATAGAGAAACAGAGATTACACCAGAAATAGCTCAACAAGAGGAGTATTT
>CAZWEF010000161.1:0-2399 GCA_964632125.1 uncultured Erysipelotrichales bacterium | reverse complement strand
GGTTGAACCAACTAACCCAACAAGAGAAGGTTATACATTTAAAGGATGGCATACGACCATTGATGGCAGTGGTACAAACTGGGATTTTGATACAATGACGATGCCAGCAAATGATATGACGCTATTTGCACAATGGGAAGTTATCCCAACTGTAACATACACCCTGACATTTGATCTAAATGGTGGAGAAGGTGTAGCGCCTTCATCGCAAACATTAGAAGAAGGTATGCTCGTGGTTGAACCAACTAACCCAACAAGAGAAGGTTATACATTTAAAGGATGGCATACGGCACAAGACGGTAATGGTATGGTATGGGATTTTACAACATCGACTATGCCAAGACAAAACGTGACATTATATGCAATGTGGGAATCTAACCCGATTCCAGTATATGCACTGAGTTTTAATCTTAATGGTGGTACTGGGGCTACACCAAATATGCAAGTATTAAAAGTAGGTGAGCTGGGTATACAACCAAATACACCAACTAGAGATGGTTATACATTTAAAGGATGGAACACTGTACAAGATGGTAGTGGTTTAGTATGGGATTTTACAACATCGACTATGCCTTCCTATGACGTAACGCTTTACGCACAGTGGGCACAACAGGACTTGCCTGAAACAGGTATGAGTGGGTCTTTAGTGGGATTAAGTGTTGCATGTGTCATCTTAGGAGTGAGTATCATATTTATAAAAAAGAAAACAAACAAGCAGTAATAATTATAACCATAACTTTCAAACTGAGTTATGGTTTTTATTTGTTGATCCACGCTAAATTCATATTAAACCAGGTTAAGGTATTGTTTACTATCATTTTGGTATTTGTTATACTTAAAACAAGGAGGTCATCATTTGAATAAAATACGCCAATTGTTATTTCAGCTTTTTAGGGGATTATATAGACTAGTTAAATATGTATTAATGGCCCTTTGTGCTTTCTTGATATATGAAGGACTTTTATCGAATATTTTGATTAACCCAATTCATATTGTGTTGTATATTTTGCTTTGGCTATTTACATCTTATATCGTTCTTCCAAAGATTACTAGACAAGTAACACGCTTATATGTGCCAGATTATTTCTTTGGTAGAACAAGAACCATTGATGGACTTTTAGGGGACCCCATTAATCTTGCTTTTCAAGGAGAGCTACATGACATAGTAGCAATGTTTCAAAAGGCAGGATGGCATGTCGCAGATAAATTATCGTTTCGCACGTCTTGTAAAATTGTACTTTCTGTGTTGCTAAGAAAATCATATGCTTGTGCACCTGTTAGTCCTTTGTATGTGTTCAATCGGCAACAAGACATCGCTTTTGAATATGAGATTGGGAATAGTCCTAGAAAACGTCATCATATTCGATTATGGAAAGTACCAGATGATTATTTTTTACCAGGAGGCTTGAAGGTGTCATGGTTGGCTGCTGCAACGCGTGATGACAACATCGGCATTTCTCTTTTTACAGGTCAAATTACTCATAAAATTGATTCAAATATAGATGGTGAACGAGATTATGTTTTAGATTCTTTATTGAAAGAGAACAGTTTTGAAATTCAAGTTTTGCCGTATTTTACTGATCGTTATCGCAGTCGAAATGGGGGTGGGGATCAAATATACACAGATGGTACATTAAAGATTGTGATGGGTACACAAACATAATCATTATTGACTCCATTTCATATTTAGTAAGGATACGCTTGGTTAAGATTTAGAATACTAAAATTAGATCTTTATTTTTGTCTAGGTGATTCAAAAGGGATTATGTCAAATAAATAATCCTTTTTTCATAATTAGTTGATAAACTAAAGATGTTTTTTACTTGTTTAGACTACTGTAGAGAACTAAGTAGTCATTTAGTTGTTTTTTGAAATCGTATCATTGATTAATGACTCATGCAAATTGAATATTTGTGTTTATTGTGATTTTTATGTAAATAATTAATTAAACTGTTGTCATCTCATATGTGTTTTTGATATAATGAGTGTATGAAGTGGGCTTCCGTTTTTTCATGGTGCTTAATTGTTGGTTTATTCTATCTCAATGCATAGAAACAATCGATTATTTTGTGGGTGATTGAAGGGTAAGTTTAGCTAATATCGAATTCGATAAAACAAAGAGAAGTCATATAGGAGGAATTATGATGAAAAAAATGGGGTTATATATGGGGCATGCTTTAAAGGTGATGCTTGCTACAGTGTTGATGATCACTGCAGTTTTCATGGTTGAAATCAATCGTAAGCCAATGCAAGCACTCAACGAACAATTTACATTGCTACCAATACCAACGGTTAGAAGTGAAGTAGCATTTACAGCTGGAACCACAGCAACGGTTGGCAATGCGACTGATTTTATTGCAGCTTATAAAAATGCAGCCATCTCACGTATCGTTTTGACA
>CAZWEF010000160.1:0-2400 GCA_964632125.1 uncultured Erysipelotrichales bacterium | reverse complement strand
ATTATATAACATTAAAAATAAACTGAAAGCTGGATCTGTAAGATTGAGAAGTGGTAGCCATAGTATTCGTTATCGTATTAAACAAAAAACGGTGATTCTTGATATCGTTCAAAGATTAAATGGTAAATTATATAATCCAGTACGAGTCATTCAATTTAAAGACATTTGTTCACTCTATAATATTGAATATATTCAACCTCCTATCTTAATCTCAAAAAACGATGGTTATTTCTCAGGTCTTATTGATTCAGAAGGTTTTTTTACCATTTCCGTTTCCCATTCAAGTACAGAAAATTCGCAAGTTAGTGGTGTAAATGGTAGAATTCTACGATTAACCCATGCAAAAGGATTTAGTCAAGTCTCAGCAAAGATTACAAGTTCATATAAAGATTATTTAAACATCATCAAAGAATCCTATGGTTATGGTACAATTTATTTAGAAAAAGCCAATCTTAAGAATAAAAGTCCAAATAATAAATATCATTGGACAATTCGAGCTGAAGAAGATTTTCAATATCTATATGAATATCTTAAGAAAAATCCTTTAAAAAGTGTGAAAATGCATCGTATGCGTTTAGTTTTGTTATATTTTAAATATAAAAGTTTAAAGTATCATTTAAAAGACGCAAATACTATAGAAGCTAAAATTTGGAGAAAATTGGCGAAATCTTGGTATAAATATAGTTATTAATCTATTCATTTGTTTTTGTTAAAGAGATAGTCCATTCTTCATATGAAAAAAAGTATTTCAATGAAGGAATGCAACGCGAGCTTATTATTGGTGACCGTCAAACAGGTAAAACAGCTATTGCTGTAGATACAATTTTAAACCAAAAAGGCAAAGGAGTAATCTGTGTTTATGTTGCAATTGGTCAAAAAGCTTCTTCTGTTGCACAAGTTCTTAACACATTAAAAGAACGTGGGGCATTAGACTATACAATTATTGTTATGGCTAACGCAAATGAACCTTCTACTTTACAATATTTAGCTCCATATACAGGTGCTACTTTAGCAGAACACTTCATGTATACAGGACGCCCAACACTAACAATCTATGATGACCTTTCTAAACAAGCTCAAGCTTACCGTGAAATGTCTTTATTATTACGTCGTCCACCAGGACGTGAAGCTTACCCAGGTGACGTTTTCTACTTACACTCACGTCTTCTTGAAAGAGCCGCTAAGTTAAGTAATGCTTTAGGGGAAGGTAGTATGACAGCTTTACCAATTGTAGAAACACAAGAAGGTGACGTTTCTGCATACATTCCAACAAATGTAATTTCTATTACTGATGGACAAATTTTCCTTTCTGCTGATTTATTTAACTCAGGAATTCGTCCTGCTATTAACGTAGGGATTTCAGTATCACGTGTAGGGTCTGCAGCTCAACCAAAAGCTATGAAACAAGTTGCTGGTAAATTAAAATTAGAATTAGCACAATTTGCTGAATTAGAAGCATTCTCACAATTTGCTTCTGACTTAGACCAAGCTACTCAAAACCAATTAGCACGTGGTTCTAGATTACGTGAAATTTTAAAACAAGCTCAATCTTCTCCATTATCTTTAGAAGACCAAGTTTCGAGTATTTACGCTGGAACTAATGGTTTATTAGATTCTTTAGAAGTTGGTCAAGTACGTGCATTCTTAACTGGTTTAAGAACTTATTTAACTAACAATTATCCACAATATGGTGAAATTCTTCGTACAACGTTAACTTTCACTCCAGAAGCTGAAAATTTACTTAAAAAAGCTATTGAAGAATATCGTGAAGAATTTAAATCTTAAAATCTTTTGGCTAGTGAATAAGTAGTTAAGTTCTTATCTTTTTTTTAGAATCATAATGTTATTTCCGAAACATTATGATTCTTCATTTATTCAGTCTTTATCGATTCAACTTTAACGTTTTCTCAAATGGTTGAGAATTTGACTTTTTTTCAATTGAGATGTTCAACCATGTGGTTCGTTTTTAACAATCACCGGAAAAATAAAAACTTATTATACGCAGCAAGTGGAACTCAGTAGATTGCTTGAAATAGGTTGCGCGGACTTTGTTCATACTGAAGTTGTTCTTCTCTCTCCACCGTTCTAAGGCACAGTTGTTCGTTCTTTGCATCGTTTTTTAAGGTGGTGCTTTCGTTCTCTAAGGTGCCAAGCAACCCAAGACAAAGCAGGTTACGAATTATGAGCAACTGAAGCCTAAACAACCTTCGCCTTGCTTCGCAATGAACGACTTCAGTATGAACAAACCTTGAAAAATTTTAAAAATTTATGTACTCTATTAAATAATGAAATTTTAAAAATTTATGTACTCTATTAAATAATGAAATTTTAAAAATTTTGATTGAATTGTTCATGCTTCAGTTGCTCATACTTCAGTTGCTCATACTTCAGTTGCTCATA
>CAZWEF010000159.1:0-2411 GCA_964632125.1 uncultured Erysipelotrichales bacterium | reverse complement strand
AAATCGCAGCAGAAGATAGAGAAAAACGAGTAGCAGAAGAAAGAGCTAGAAAAGCAGTTGAAAATGGGTCAAGTTGGGAGTACAATGGAACTTATTATAATGGAGATGTTCAACGAGGATCTCAAGGACAGGCAAATATAACAAGAGAGATTGTAAAAACAAATCAAGAAAATGAGGCTGTAGTAGAAGCAGCAAAAAATGAACCGGAATTATTAATAGATCTTGTCATAGTGGCAACACTTAATGGAGCAACACCTGAAGAAATCCGTGAGATTATACGAAAGTATTGTGAAGATCATAATCTGGATTTTGGAAGATATGGGGATGTCTTATACAACTATACAGTGAGTGAAACTGAACAGTGGGCAAGATTATATGAATTTTCAGCAGTTAAACAAGGTATAAGCAAAGCAGATTCAATTAATCAACTTAATAGCAATGCATTGATTTCAGATCAACAAGCGGCAATGCAATATTGGGAAGCAGCAAATAGAGCAGAGTTAGAATTGGTTGAAATAGCAAAGAATTTCTTGATTTCAATAGGGGCGTATTCTGAAAAGAATGTTAATGACTTTGTTTCAAAATTCAAGTATTATGGCCAAGAAGACTTTGACGAAAGAATGGCATTAGGACAAAACTTATCTGCAGGAGTCTTGGCGATTACTGCAACACTACTGACAGCAGGATTTGCATATCCGTTATACGGTGCAGCAATGACTGGTGGTACATATGTGTTTGTAGGAAGTGCGGCAATTGGATTTAAAACAGCATCAGCAATTGTAGGAGGACTAACTCTTTATTCATCAGCGATATATAGTGCACTACAATCTTCTAATGACCCAATGACGCGTTCAATTGGAGAGGACGGGTTACTGGCAAATCAAATTATTGGAGGGGCTAATGCAGGCAGTATATTCACTGGTTTAATGGGGCAATTGAGTGAGTTTTCTGGTAATAAAACTGTTAAAACTTTTGCAGATCTAATGGATCCAGAAGAGGCTGCTAGATATAACAAATGGTGGGAAAGTAAAACATGGAGTCTATCTGAAGGTGCAACTATCAATGGAAGATATTATACAATTCACGCTTTGGAAAGAATGGCTCCGGATACACCTGAAGTTAGAGCTATATTGGAATCAAGAGCATCTACTATAGCGGATTCAAAAAATTTAGTTCCTGGTACAAAAGAGTATTTTGAATATATTAAGAAATATACTATACCTAGATTTATCCCCCCAATGGTTGTTGAGGATGCAATACTAAATGGGACAAAGACAGTGGGTGCGACAGCAGGAACTTGGGTGTATGAAACAAATGATGTGAGGGTTGTGACAAATATGTTTGGAGACGTTGTAACAGTGATCAAAAAATAAAGTGGAGGTCGAGTAAAATGTTTGTTAAATATGATGTCTTAGACATGTATGAATTATTTATGTCAGAGCCAGTTACCATGCATGAAGGGTATGAGCGCTTTTCGAAGGAAACAAAAAATGAATTTAAGTTATCTTTAGGCATAGATGTGTATGCTATGAAGTGTTCTGTCTACCTAACATTTAGAAACAAGGATATATTTAGTGCATCATTTAGCAATGTTATTAGTATTAAACGCAAAGATAATATGCTGATAATAAAATCGGCTGAGAAGGAGCTATTAACTATTTCTTTTAATGAGGATTTTAGATTGTCGATTGATGGAGGTATTTAATATTTATATATTTTTAAGTTAAACACTTAATTGTATTTGAGATCGTCAACCCTCGAGTCAATGGATATGAGATAATCATACCATCAAACAAGGCGGTATTTTAAAGGGAAAGAGGTTGGCTAATGTAGAGGAGTTCTAATTTATATTCCGGAGGTGAATGTTTCATGGTTCAGATAAATACAAAAGAGTGCATCGACATCGGAATTAATTCTTATGGATTTTTTGATGAAATATTAGCTCTGCTAGAAGAAGGAGTAATATCAGGAATAATTTTTGAACTCTCCGTTGCTGAACCTTACTCAGTAAAGCAAGAGTATGGTTTAAATATTATGCCGATAGGTGGTTTTTGGTTGAAGAAACTGGAATAGTGTGGGAATTAAAATATCCTGATTTCCCTACTAGCGGATTCATTCGTAATTTTAGATACGGTCAATATTTTGAAAGACCATTTGTACAGACAAGTCAAAGAATATACAAATAAAATCTATTAGCAAATGAAATGATAGTATTTAATTGGTTTTGCAAATAGTTGATAGCAATATATTTTAAACTTAATCAATGAAGCAAATAGACCACGGTTGTGCTTGTCACAAGTGGTCTATTTGTATTCCTTTTAAAACCTTCTCTAACTCAAAGCAGTTGTCTCTATTTGTTGCATACACCTATGACCAAGTAGGGAATCAAACAAGTGTTGTTTATCCAAACC
>CAZWEF010000158.1:0-2419 GCA_964632125.1 uncultured Erysipelotrichales bacterium | reverse complement strand
AGAAAACGCACAATATTATTTTAGTAGAGCCTACATGTCAACAAACACAACACGACCCACTCATGGGCATACAAATGCATCCATTCAAGTAAACAAAAAAGCTCAAATAAACAGTCATTCTAAACATCTAAGTGGGTTACTGCTTCTTTATGTTATTTGGATTTTCTTTTTTTTGTTGATTATGCCAGTTGGATTGGTTGTTGAATTCAATACAATCAATCTTTATATAAGTGAATATGGATTTATTTTGAGCTTGTTTGTATTAGTTGAATCTTTGATTGTTGCATTGTTTTTAATCGTTCAATTATTTCTCATTTTCAAAAGAAAATCAATTGAAACACTAAAAAAATGTGTCATCGTAACACATCTCTATCTCTTTGCTTCAAGTTTACTTCGTTACTTTATGTTTCCAATCTTGTCAAATGATATTGTAAAAGCTAATGATGTGTTTTTTATCTTGAGGGTGCTTTACATCACAGCACAGCTCTTTGTTATGTATCATTATTTGGATTCATCGATTCAAGCTCAAGATTATTTTGAACAATCATCATGATAGATGTCTCTCAAGCATACAAAAACGACTCTTTTTACAAAAATGAAAGAAAAGAAATTAAGGACAATTGGTGTTTATATTCATTATGAATCACTAGATAAACATTTATCATGTTTCAAATCAAAACTGATTGTGGTATAATAGATTGGCGTAAAGAATAATATACACTTAGGGAGGCAATATGAAACTAAAACACGGGATTGGGGAACGACCCTTATGGAGTCAACTCTATGATATTTTAGAAAATCAAATACTTGATGATACGTATAAACAAGGCGACATCATGCCAAGTGAAAAGGAACTTATGGAAACATATGAAGTGAGTCGTGTGACCGTTAGAAAAGCAATGGATATGTTAATGGTTGCAGGATTAATTGAAAGAAATAGAGGTATTGGCACCATCGTTATTAAAAATGATCATAATATAGCCACTTCGTTTCAATCATCATTTCGTGCAGTATTAGAAATGAATCATAAAAAAGATCGTCGTTTAATTAAAGTATCATTTGAAATACCACCAAAAGAAGTTCAACAGTTTTTTGAAAGCAAACCAGACCAACCATTGTTAAGACTAGAGCGTGTGACTTATTTGGATGGACATCCAGTGACTTATTATGAAACATTTATCAACGCTTTAACCAATCTTGATGAACAAACAGATTTTAGTCAATCAGTCTATCAAGCACTTGCATCGTCTGGTTATCGGATTAATGCAGTTACTGAAAAGATTAAGGCAACAATTTCCAATGAACATGATCAACAATTCTTTAAAATTAAAGCACCTTTTGCAGTGTTGATTCGCATTCGTAGAGGGTTTAGTCAAGGCATTCCAATTGAATTTACTAACTCTAGATACTTAGCTGATGGCTATGATTTAGAAATTAAACTGACCTAACAACCATTTGGTTGTTTTTTTATTTCAATCAATTTGTTGTGTACACACAAAGTTGTGTGTGATACACTTAAGATAAGATAAAAGAAAGGAAGATGTTTATGATTGACCAATTTGGACAAGTGATGGTTTATGTTGATGATGTTAGGAAAGTTGCAGATTTTTGGATTCAACAAGTTGATTTCATTGAAGTGAATGGTGCAGCAATTGATGAGCAATATATCTTTGTTGAACTCACACCCAATGAACACAGTGATACACATCTTGTTTTGTATGATAAAGCATTTGTTTCAAGACAAAGCCCTGAACTTACTTTGGCTTCACCATCCATTTTGTTTTCAACCTATGATATTAAAACCATGCATCAAACAATGAAGGATAGAGGTGTACCCGTTAGTGATATACAAGTCATTGGTGGGATGACAACATTTCATTTTCCTGATATTGAACAAAATTATTTTGCGGTTAGAGAAGTAGTTAAAAAGACTGATTAATCAACTTAGTTTTTCTTTAACAATTCAAGTGCATCCAATTAACAATCATGTTGTATCCTTTAAGTATCATACATAAAGGAGAAAGACATGAAAAAAATTCTATTCATCGCTTTGATGTGCATTGCAATCGTTGGTTGTTCATCAAATCAAACAAAGTTTAAAAGCAATGAGGTATTATGTGAAACCAAAACATCTTCAACAAGTTTACAATACCTGATATCAAGGCAAGGTCATGATGTTAAAAAGATTGAAATCATTGATACATATGACTATGTTGAGAATGGGCAAACCAAAGAAGAGGTGCAACAACATGATGACGCTGCAAATGCCTTAAAAGCAAGAGGGGTCACAACAAGTATCGAATTTAGTGGCAATACAGTGACAACCAAAAAAGTCATTGATACAGAAGTTGCAAGCCCAAGCACTCTTGTTAATGAAGGATTAGAGCTCGATCGTAAGAATCGTGTACCATTTGATCAA
>CAZWEF010000157.1:0-2433 GCA_964632125.1 uncultured Erysipelotrichales bacterium | reverse complement strand
ATAGACCACTTGTGACAAGCACAACCGTGGTCTGTTTGATAAGGGATACTAATCATATTAATGTTAGATTCTACAGAGGGTTACGATTACAATAATCACAGATTTTTCTGCCACTATAGTAGTGTAATACTTCAAATTATAACAAAAGCTTAAATCTGGTCAAGGTAGCCTAAAGTCACGCAATGTATTAAAATTGCATCCTTATATTGTCCATTAGCTCTTCTGAGCTAAAGTGTACGTTATATATTTTGCTGGAATATGATTTGCAAGCCATACCTGTCCATCGACTGAATAAAAGCTTGTGCCTTCTTCAAATGCAAGTTCAGAATCAACCACTACTATAACTGGCTTCACAGATTTTCTTTTACCCACCTCTATTGCTACATCTTTGCAACTTGAAAGGTGCACATACTGCCTCTTCATTGCACACAATCCATTCTCCATAATTGATGGCAAAAATTTATCACTTGTACCATGATACAATACTTTGGGGGGTTTAGACTTCACATAACTAATTTTATGTTCAAAAGAATGCCCATAACGTGCCCTAATCATATTGTCATCAATTTCAAACCTTTTTTTAAGACTCAATTCCACTACCCTCATTATGGCTTCCTTGGTTACATCAGTTAAATCTGTATATTTTCTAATCGCTTCCAATAATTCATCAACACTTATCCAACCATCCTTCAATTCTAAATGATATTTTTTGGGGGTATGACGTAAAGCTTGAGACATTATTTTACTTAGTTTCACCTCATCCATCAGAACACTTCCCTCATTGTCACTGTGTAATCAGAGGCTATGAACTGAAACTGACCAACTGAATCAAAGTATATTGCATAATGCTTCGGTTTCCAAAAATCAAAATCTATTGGACTAGTTGCTTTTAAATGATTTATCCATTGGGAGTTGATAACTTCAACTATAGTATCAAGGCATCTATAAAATTCTATAGTAGATTGTTCATTTGTATGCATACAACACAAAACCTTTGAAAATTTTATTTCGAAATGAGTTAATTTGTCATTTACTAGTCCTTGAAAAGTTAAAACTACTAAAAGGCCATCTTTGCAAAAGTGCACACCATCTTCTATCTCTTGTGATAACACAGGTAATTCATAAAGTCTAATTGTTTCCATTATTTCCCTCCACTTCTTCTCACAGTTTCTATTCCTTCTGAACTTAATCCATTTCTTAATAGCTGCTCTGTAAGTAATTTTTCAAATAGAGCATCTCCTGTTCGGTTAACTGGAACCCATTGAGAACTAGGTACTCCCGCCTCGATAAGTGCTTGCGAAGTCCTCGTATTAAGTATTAGAACATTTCCATCCCTAACAATATAATCAATCGGCAAGTCACTAACGTTGATTTTTCCTGTACTTATAGCATTAACTAAATCATCAACTGTTTCAATTGGTTGGCCTGCCAACTCAGAGTATTTTATAATCCCCTCTTTACTAAATTTATTTGAATATGTTTTTTGGGCAAATTTAGCATTTTCAAAAACGTTTCCTTCTACTTCTGGCTTATTCTTAGCGTGACTATTTTCCAAGAACTCATCAAGCGTTTCATCAAACACTTTGGCGTTGTAGACTTTCATTGACCCTGTTATAAACTGCATCAATGTCAAAGTTTCATCAGGATGCGCCAATGGATTCTTTAAAATATCTTGAATAAGATTTATAGCTGTATTAACATCTTCATACTTATTGGATAAATAGTCATTACCAGTTGACTCACCTTGTTCGTAAAGACTATTATCAAGCGCCATTCCTGCACCCTTGGTAACACTTGAAAATATACTTAAGATAGCACCTATTTGTTGCCCGCCAGGTATAAACATTGCAGCTAATCCTGCATAACTTGAAACTGTTGAAGTACCACCTAAGACTTCAGAGAAACCAACGCTACCTTTCGTAGTTGTCTTCTCCCAATTTGTCAAAAATCGTTCTAATTGTGTTTGGCTATTCCATTGTAATGCTTGCTCTTGTTCATAGATTTGATTGGTTAAATCAAATAAATAATCCCCATGTATACTGTCATCAAGATTGAATTCTTCGCAATACTTCTTGATAAACTCTCTAATCTCCGATGGGCTAGCACCTGCATTTCTCATGTTTGTAACTTGATCAATGAGTTGTGGTACGTTTCCACTTCTTTCAGCTTCCGCCCTTACTTCCTCATTGTATTCATTATAAGCATGAATTTGCGGAACAACCTTGTTAGACCCTACCAATACGTTTACACTTTCACCAAAAAACTCTCCAACAGATTCCATGATTTTAGTTGTGCCTGAAACAATACCATCCCATGCGTTATTTAGTTGTTTACCAATACCTACGACTGTGTTAACGACTCCATTATATACTTTCGCCCCAAAGTCAACAACTGCATTTGCTGCATCACCTATTGCTTTTAATGGATCCCACC
>CAZWEF010000156.1:0-2517 GCA_964632125.1 uncultured Erysipelotrichales bacterium | reverse complement strand
GGTTCAAAAAAGGCCCAAAGTTTGCGGATTTTATGATAGAGCGGTATCATCGCATCTTGAAATGTCGCTTCATCGCTATCTAAATGATTCATAATGTTCTCTTTTTGTTCGCATGAAAGTGAAGCAAGTGCCGATAATGCCATGACATGACTACTACTTGGATACTTTAATGGCGCCTTAAAATCAAAAACAACAACCTCTGCATAACCTTGCATAGCATCTAAACATGCAAAATACAAAGCGACTAAAGCATTCCAAGTCACATCAAGTAATCTTGTTGGTAATCCGTAATGTTGCATTTTAACAAGACGATCAATGTACATTGGCAACCCTTCAAAATCATCCGGACATGCAATCAGCATATGTTCGTACATATGTTGCTCGTTCATCTTCCAGTTATTGTTTCGAAAGACACTAGGTTCAAGCTTGTAATTCATATTAGCGTGCCCCCTAAACATGTACCCATAGGGACTAACTTGTAGTTGTGATAGGGCATCTTGGTAGTCTGATAGTGAATGTATCAACCGCAAAGAAACCAATGTGTGATCATATAAAATGGTATCTTTAATGGTGATCGGGCCATAGTATGTTTCAAACAGTTGCTTAAGAAATCGAAGTTTGTCATCTTTTTTTAGTTTTAAAGGATAAAAATATTGCCTAATTAGATCAAAAGGAGATAAAAGCTCACTTTGGCTTATCTGTTCAATTTCTGGTTTTGTTGCATTGGGAATTAAATCACTCAAATCTAAGTAATAATCAACAGAAAACTTATGATTGTAGTAAGACTGAATCCAATCATATAGCACTTGATTATTCATAGTAATCACCTTTTTCAATATGTTTTTCTCTTAAATACAAAAATAGAGGTATGGCTAGACTTAACCCAACCATAAAGATTGAGCAAAACGCAATCCATGGTGCTCTTTTCATATTTAATCTCTTACTTTCATGAAACATAAAAACTGTGAACACACACAATGAAACAAACAAATCAGCAAGTAAAAATTGGGCTGATAGATTGGTTTGAATGAGTGTAATTAACATACCCCAATCCATACCATACTGTTGATAAAAACGAAACAAAATTGTATAGGGCAACACAACCCCAATAACCATACATCCTATATAGACTCTTTTCATATGCCACCTCACGTTTGATTTATCGTACCATACCTAGTCTTTCTTTTCTAGTCCAAATAAAAAAAGTTAGAATCATCTAACTTATTTTAATTCACATTTTAATCCAGATTGTTCTTGGAAAGCGATCGTTTCTTTCAAACTAATATAGGCCACTTTTCCTTCCGCTTCGATTAAACCACTCTCACTTAGTTTAGCTAAGTCCGCTTTTGAATAATCAATCACTGTTTCAAGTAAGAATTTCCCATCCTTTTCTTCAAAGTTCATGGTAACACCTTCTAAACCACCATACATTTGTTCTAATGTTGATTTTGTTTTTTCGATGTCTTCAGGTGTCGCACCATTAGTTGGTATTAAAACTGATTCAGTTTGTTTGGTTACCTTATCTCCCTTTGCTTCAAGTGTCACTGTGCCTGACAAACCTTCTTGTTCAAGTGTACAAATAGTTGTTGTTGTTGCTGAACTTGAACACCCCGCTAACACAATTGCTGCCATCAAACATGCACTAATAATTTTTTTCATACTTTTCTCCTTTTTTAGTATCATTTAAAAAATATATCATATATGGGTTTAAGTGTCAAATTTTCAACACAATAGACGTTATACAAAGAAAAAATGCTTCTTTAAACAGAAATTTTGTTTCCTGTTTTAAAACGTAAGAACTTGTTTGACTAATTGATGATTGCACAACCATAAAACCCAATATGATTGAATGCATAAGTACTTTGCTCTAATCTAAACCCTGCTTGTTCAAGTGATTGCTCAAAATGTCGATTTAAATGACATCCATGAGCAATACATTTCCAAGGGGTATTCATTGTATTCATGAACCACTTTAGCGGTTGCTTATCGCTTAAAACATGTTCAATGAAAAGAATCTTACCATCCTTTTTAAGCACTCTTTTAACTTCACTTAATCCTTTTGAAACATCTTTTACACTACAAAAAACAAGTGTAAACAAAACAGTATCAAACGTTTCATCATCAAAGGGTAATGCTTCAGCAGACGCTTGTTTATAATGAACACGTTTATTGTTGCCTTTTTTCAACAAAATCGGTGATAACTTAACATCAGTCACAATCAGCTCATCAATTTGATTAAAGTTATAAAAAGATAAGTTTGCCCCAGTTCCTGCTCCAATTTCAAGCACTTTCCCCGAAGCTTGTGCAACAATTTGTTGTCTAATTTGTGACATGCCTTTTTTCTCAATTGGCTTCATGAGTTGGTCATAAGTTTTATTCATCACTTGTTCCTCTTCCCTATATCTTTTATAACCATATCAAATAAACATTAAAAAAACAATACCGAAGTATTGTTGTCTTTTTCATGGTAGGCCTAAATGGATTTGAACCATCGACCTCACCCTTATCAGGGGTGCG
>CAZWEF010000155.1:0-2526 GCA_964632125.1 uncultured Erysipelotrichales bacterium | reverse complement strand
TATCACTCTGCATCCTGTAAATATATTCTTAAAATTGCCTCTGGAGATATGTCGGCTCTGAATAAATGGCTCATCTTTGAAAGTCTTGAAATATTGCCCATTTTTAAATCTCTCACCAGTATAATCAATCCTACCATCTTTAATTGTTTGCTTGATTGTTCCTGAAAATGCCAGGTATTCATCGAGCACTGTGATTCCAAAGCAGTTGTCCATTCTACAGCTTGACATAATCTTCTGGATTTCATCTGGAACATACAGGTGTGCAATATGTATATGAATCTCTGTTGCTTTTTCTTTCTCTAATCTACGGACTTCCAGTCTCTCATTTTTTATACTGTAAACCTCTCTCTGGATCAATAAGCAATTGCACGTGTTGTATTGCTGGCATGCCTTCTCATCTACACCTATCAAATCATATTTTCTTGCATTGAACATTACTATTAAATTGTCAATGATAATATCTATCAAATAGCATACACTAGGTCTATTGATTGTTTCATCCATTCTTTCCTGCAGGATTTTGAATATTAAATTAACAAATAAGGATCTTTCATTCTTCAGGGCAGTGGTTATCTTGTCAATCATATGCTCCAATCTTTTAAAGCTCTCTTTGTTTGTCATTTTAGTATTGGCTTCTTTTAGTAATTCTATCTTTTTGGTTCTAATTATTTCTGGATTCATTGGTGCAAGACTGTAAATGATAAAACTCCATGGAACATCAAAAAGTATCTCACCCGAGCCACGCGTTGTAGAAGCTGACCCTAGAGTAATATAATTAGCAATGTTTGCATTAGTTCCTATGAATATTCCAATCAACCCCATCAAGCGCAATGATCTCCTCAAATAGACATATTTCACTTCAAATAGTGAATCATCTGGATGCTTCTGGCACTCATCTAGAAATATACAAGGAAAAACACCATCATCAAAGATACTGTGCAGTCTATTTCTTGCTTGTAGTATTGTAATTCTTGTTATCTCTCCCTCTTGTGCTTCAATACACAACTCATTAATCATCCATGATCTTGTTGAATATTTTTTGTTCTGCATCAATTTTTTAATTCTTTCACATAGAAAGCATATCAGACCTGGGAAAAGAAGTTCAGCTGAATCATGAGGAATGTCAATGTCCAAATTCTTTCTTGCTGAAGCATTCAACACATCATTTACAGTTCCTGCTAATGATAGTAGCAAAAAAATATCATGGTGAAGACAGTTCATTACACAAACAGAAATATTCGGATAGTTTTTATAGATGCTTTGTGTATTTGATCCTGATAGATATGAAAGATGATCTCTATTCTTCAGATGTGAAGTGCTGATTCCCAAACAGAAGTATAAAAGCGGTATATTTAAAGAGAAGGGCAGCTGTGTTTTACCTGTGCCAGAGGATCCACAGATAAATATAAATTGGGGTAAAGGATCGTCATGCTTAACCTGAAATGTTACAGGTAGTACTTTGGAACTCTGTGAATTAAAGCAACTCTCGCCTTTTTGTATATTTGTAAGTAATTTTTTGATATTTTTAATTTCAATCAAAAGGCTTCTTATTCTGACATATTCTTGTAAGTCTTTCAAATTTCTATTTTCTTCCTCATTAAAATATGCACATTCCGTTGGGAATAGTGCTTTGAGGGTTAGAGTTTTGAGTGTTTGATTTTAAATGAGTTATTCGCTCATTTAACCTTTTAGTTTCTTCAGACTATTTTTTACCCTCTTCATATTGTTTCCTGATTTTTTCATATTGTCTTTGAGCTTCCATTTTAATTCTTTCATCCTCTTAACTGTTCAAGAGTTTCAGTCTTTTCTAAATCCTGTCTTCTTCCTTCTTTGAATCATGTATAGGTTTAGAAAGTAAAAAAATTATATGCTCATTATTGGGAAAAAGCCAAGTAGGGGTATTCAACTAACGAGTTTATATCGTGCCAATACTTTTAAAACAGGAATGATCCTTCATACAGCAAGAAAAGATCTTAAAAAGATTAATTTTAGCAATGAACCCCAAACAGTTCTTGATCTTAGTATTGAATCTTCTGTGGAGGATTATTATGTCTTAGATACCCGGAGAGTATTAACAGGCTTGACTGATCTGCAATCTCGGCTTAAGAGTTTCGATTGTCAGTTTTCTAATAAGTTTACACCCAATCAGTATTGAAAGTTGGTATTAGCTATAAATAGCAAATTGTTTAATTAAAGAACCCTTATGAAGTCAAACGTCAACTTTGAATCTAATGTTTTAGTATGAGTATAAATGCTTATCAGATTGAATAAATAATATTCACACAACAGTTCTTCTTTTAATACATACTTCTTATCCTTGGGATCTTCCAAGAAAGGAAGTGCCGAAAATAACACCTTATAGTAAAGAAATACCCGCAGCACTGGGTAGGATTAGTTTTAAAAATAGAAATATACGAGTTTTAAAAGTGTTTATTGGGTGTTGACCGGAATTAAAAGTTTATTGTTGTTGTATTTGGAACTATGGTTCTGATTCTTTGTTTTTCTTCATCACTAAATGAATTATTA
>CAZWEF010000154.1:0-2555 GCA_964632125.1 uncultured Erysipelotrichales bacterium | reverse complement strand
TTTCATTTTGTTCACTTTGAAATCTCGGAAAAAATAGGTCCAAGTTAGCGTTATTTTGTGTGATGCAAACATGTCTAAATCGCATCGAACGAATCACGTTAAATAGCATGACTGTCAAGTATATGAATATCGCAACTTAAACATACAAGGAATTAATTTCTTCATGAAGTTCTTCCTCCACTAAATTGACAATGAATTCAAAAAACACCAATTTAGGTGTTTTGATTTTAAATTTAGTAAACTGCAACATACCCATCTGTACGTGGTTCAGTAGCGCCAACATATGTCCCATTTGGCTTTCTTATAATTATTTGGCCTCTACCAAACATTAATGGCTCATTGGCTACCTCAACTTGATGCCCTTTTCTGATCATTGCTTCAATTAAGTAAGCAGGCATACTTGGTTCAACAAGAATTGTTTTATCTTTAATCCATTGCCATCTAGGTTTGTCTAACGCATCTTGGGGATTCAAGTGATCATCAATTAAACTAGATAAAACTTGCAAATGAGCTTGTGGCTGCATTGGACCCCCCATAATCCCAAACGGCCCTAAAGCTCGGCCATCTTTCATTAAAAAACCAGGTATGATGGTATGGTATGGTCGCTTAAATGGTTCAATAACATTCACATGGTTTACATCAAGATTGAACTGAGCACCACGATTATGTAAGCTAATACCAGTGTTTGGAACAACCACCCCTGACCCAAATCCAGTGTAATTGCTTTGGATATAGGATACCATGTTACCATCCTTGTCTGCCGCACACAAGTAGACTGTCCCATTCTTTTCTAATTCACCCGCTTCTGGCATTAAGGCTTCTTTTGTAATTAACTGGCTTCGCTTTTTAGCATACTCTTTTGACAGCATGTTTTCCAATGAAACCTTCATATATGCTGTATCAGCAATGTGCTTTAATCCATCACTAAATGCTAACTTCATTGACTCAATCATTTGATGCATACGTGATGTTTCACTTTCATATTGATGATTAAATTGTTCATAAATATTTAATGCCATAAGAACTAAAATTCCATGTCCATTTGGCGGCAGTTCTAACACATCATAGCCACGATAGTTTGTACTGATCGGGTCAACCCACTCGACTTCATATCGTTGTAAATCACTTTTCCTTAAATACCCGCCTTGTGACTCTACAAAATCTGCTATTTGGTCTGCTAAAGCACCACGATAAAAACTCTCACCACTTGTCTTCCCAATTTCCATTAATGTCTTCGCATGATCAGATGCATAAAAAACATCACCCACATCAGGCACAACACCATTGGGACAAAAAGCATCAAACCATGTTTGAAGTACCGGCTCTTTTTCTAACTGCAGTTTATAGTTTTTATATGATCTTTTCCATCCACTGGCAACATTTTGAACAACAGAAAAACCATCATGTGCAATTGCTACTGCTGGCGATAACGTTTCTTCAAGTGACAACTGACCAAAACGTTTAGACAAAGCTGCCCAACCCGCAACAACGCCTGGTACGGTGACAGGTATCAACCCAAATCGAGGAACTTCTGACAATCCTTGGTCAATTAGTTTTTTTGCATTGATTAGTTCTGGTGCAGGTCCACTCGCATTCAATCCGTAGATTTGCCCATCAAAATAGACAATCGCAAACCCATCTCCTCCAATTCCATTTGCTGTTGGTTCCACTACCGTTAACGTTGAAGCTGCAGCTATGATTGCATCAACTGCATTCCCACCCTTTTTAAGCACTTCTAGCCCTGCTTGTGAAGCAAGTGGATTAGAGGTTGCAACCATACCATTCTTTGCAACCATCATGTTTCTTCTTGATGCATAGTGCATCATATATGGATCAAACTGCATTTAAATTCCCCCTTTCAAAAATAATAGCTTAAATTGAAATCAAGTGCAAGAAGTATTATACTATAATTGAGGTGAATGATGAAACTAACATTCGTAACAAAAAATCTAAAACCAATACGCCCTATTAAAACAGCATTAGACGACTATCAAAAAAGACTGTCAAAATTTTGTAAAACAAACATTGTATCTAAACCGACTAATGGTTATAGAGTACTTATATCACAAACCGGGAGAGAACTAACTTCACCTGAACTTGCCACCTATATTGAAAAGCTACAAGTAAATGGAGTTTCTCATATCGAAGTTACTTGGGACGACCTAGCATATGATGACTCAATCCAAATCGTGTCATGTCATCTATCTGAGAGTATGTTGACCCTTTTAACCTTAGAACAGTTTTATCGAGCCTTCAAAATTTTAAATCATGAGCCTTATCACAAGTAACATTATGTTACTTTTTTTAAAAAAAGAATCTCATTTGAGATTCATCGTAATAAAATCCATTAATACTAGACGCATCAATTGATGCGGAAATGTTAACGCGGATATAGACATTCGACAATTTGAACGCTGATAGACTTGCTTGCTTAAACCATAAGAGCCTCCAATAATAAAACAGTATGTCTTATTATCCATTGTTTTTAATGATGACAAAGGTTTCCCCTCAATGGCTAATGCCACAACATAATCATCAGGAAGTATATGTTTAAG
>CAZWEF010000153.1:0-2556 GCA_964632125.1 uncultured Erysipelotrichales bacterium | reverse complement strand
AATTGATTAACTAAGATGATTTTCTTATTTACACAAACTTCTTGACACTACCTTTGAATAAAGATAGTTGGATAATCATTGTTTTGACTAGTATTCAAAGATAAGATTTGTCGATACAATAGTTTTTATTAAAAAGATGTTTTCAAAAAAGACATTAATCTAGTTATTGATGTCTTTTTTGTTATTCAAATCAAACAAATCTTCTTATAAGATATTTTACCCTTAAAAATATTTTCAAGAAAAGAAGATTCAATGAGCACACAAGACAAGCATAAAAAATCAATAGTATTTTAATGGTTTTTTAAGATTGGTTTGTTATCATGCTTTTAAGGAGGGTAGAACATAGGTGTTTTAGAATAAGATAGAATTTATAGAATGACTCATTTCATGTTTTACCATCTATATTAATATAATTAGATTAAGTGAATTGTATTGAGTAGGCCCATATTTACTATTAGGAAGTATGAATAATCTGATAAACTGAGGAGGAACAAGATGAATATATTTAGTTATGCAGTAAAGAATTTGAAGATTTATAAGTATCGAACCATTATTTTAATCATCACATTAGTTTTAGTTGTTACTGCTAGTGTTGTGGGGTTGTCCATACAATCAGCAACAAGAAGCATTAATAAAGAATATCGAGATCAAATTGGCGCAAAGGTTTATGTAGAACTTGATTTTGAAAAGCTTATATCAGGAAGTGGCAAATCAAGTAAATTAGAAAGACCACAAATGTTAACAAGTGATCAATACAAACAAATATCTGAATTGGATTACGTAAAATCATTTACGTATACTGGCGAAGTGATGGGAACATCAAGTAATATGAAGGCAATTGGTGAAGGAGAAGAAAAAAGTGAGAATTCTCTAGGTGTCGCTATTGATGGTGGGGATGGGACACCTGTAATGGCTAAATCACCGACTTTGAAAATATTGGGTGTTGAAGGGAATGCTGACCTTGAAGACTTCCGTAATGGATTAAGAAAAGTAGTAGAAGGGACTGTACCTAAAAATGACAATGAAGCACTGATTAGTCAAGACATTGCTAACCACAACAATCTAAAAATAGGAGATTCAATCGCAGTGACAGATATTACTGGGAAAAAAGAAATCAATTACATCATTTCAGGTATATATGAGGATAAAACGGTTGAGGATGGTGGTACAGGACTTAATATGCCGATTTTCAATCGAAGAAACGAAGTGTTCACAACGTTCACAGGTGCTATGCAACTTGATACTTTAGGCAATTTTCAGGTTAAAGCTGAGTATGAACTTAATGATCCTAAAGATTATGAAGCGTTTCAAAAATCCGTTAGAGATATTGGTGTTGGGGATGACTATAAGGTTTCAATCGATCAAAAAAGTTTTGATAAAGCAGTAGGCCCAATTAATAACTTAGAAAAAACAATTAGTTTCTTCATGAACATTATTTTTTCAATAGCTGCTGGTGTTTTAATGTTATTATCAATTCTAGCAATAAAAGAAAGACAATACGATGTTGGTGTTTTACGAGCAATGGGTATGAAGAAAATAAAAGTTGGCATGACTTTCATGATTGAGTCGCTTGTCGTGTTGGTCATTGCGATTGCCATTGGTGCTGGTATTGGAAGCGTGATAACTCAACCGATTGCGACATCATTACTGAATCAACAAGTAGTTGAACTAAATAAACAAAATGAAGAACAAGCTTCTCAAGGTATGATTTTTTCAAATGATCGTTCATTGAACGTTGAGCCAATTGGAGAAATACAAGCTTCAGTGAATGTTCCAGTGATGCTTAATATTTTGATTCTTGGATTTGTCATAATTATGTTTACTAATGCGATTAATATTGTTTATATTATGAGATTCCAACCAATGGAAATCATGAGAAAGAAAAATTAGGAGGTGCTAAAATGTTAGAAGTCAAAGAACTAAGCTATTCATATGATGGTAAGAAAAAAGTGCTTCAAAATGTTAGTGCTGCATTTGAAAAGGGAAACCTATACTGTATTGAAGGTAAATCAGGAAGTGGTAAAACAACATTATTATCTTTACTCGCTGGTCTAGATAGAGTAAAAGATGGTGATATCTTAATGGAAGAGGAATCGCTTAAAAGTATTGATTTGGATTTCTATCGTTCAAATAAAATAGGTGTCGTTTTCCAGTCATATAATTTAATGATGCAATTAAGTGCTTTAGATAATGTATTGCTATCAATGTATATCAGTAAAGTAAAAGCCCCTTCACATGAAAAATTTGCTTTAGAATTATTGATGCAAGTAGGTATTGATGAAGAAAAAGCAAGAAGAAAAGTCATTGAACTATCCGGTGGGGAACAACAAAGAGTTGCCATCGCTAGAGCATTAAGTCATTCACCAGAATATTTACTTGCGGATGAACCAACAGGTAATTTAGATTCAGATACGGAGAAAACCATCATGGAAATTTTTAAAAACTTGGTTGCTTCAGGGATATGCATCATCATCGTAACGCATTCTAATCGAGTAGTTAAGTACGCAGATTATATTTATCGAATGAAAAAAGGTGTCTTGACAAAACAAGGAGTAT
>CAZWEF010000152.1:0-2557 GCA_964632125.1 uncultured Erysipelotrichales bacterium | reverse complement strand
TTGGGGTATGTTAAAACAATAAACAAACTAAACTGTAGTAGCCTTGGAGGGACTGCTTCTGGACAGGGGTTCGATTCCCCTCAGCTCCACCAAATAAAAAATAACACGCATATAGCGTGTTTTTTTCATTTTAGTTTGATTTTAGGGACATTAAAAATATTTCTACTTCTTTATATGCCTTCCATTTCGTTAAATTCTGAATTTTTCTTTTTCTCATCTTCAACAGTTAATTCAATATCTTCAATTATTTTCTACAAAAGTTATATTTGTTTTTATCAAACTTACTGTTTAAATGAGAATTAAACCTATTCTTCAAAACATATACTTCATGCTTCAACTCTTTAGATCTTGTTTCATAATATAGGTAGTTTCAAGAAGTTTGTGTAAATAAATGTATTTATTTAGCTAAAAGTTCTTCCTTTTTATATAAGAAGTTGTTTGCGTAATTATTAAGTTCGGCTTGTGAATTAAATACTAAAGCAATAGTGATTAAATCAACAACATTAATGAAAACCACTTTTTGTGGTTTATATTAGATTTCGATAACAGCTAATCGCTAAAACTACGAAAAAACTACCTTTATTATATTGCACTGTTTTGTGGTATATGTTAAGATATCATGTGTAAGAAGTTATATTTGTGTAGAAAAAGAGAAAAAAGTATGCGAAATATATACTTACAGTTTTATTTGTGACTTTACAGTTCAATGAGTTTGTCATGTTAAAAAAAGTATGTTTGCATATTTAGAGCTGTTTTCATGAGATTGAACTTTTTATTATTTTGATTGGAATAATGAAACTCATTATTATTGAAATAATCAAATAATGACATGTGTAGGTCTTTTAGGTCATCACAATGTATCTTGTAGAATAGTTTGAACAATTGGCTACCGGAATATGCGCATACAATTTATTGTAAACTGTAGAATTTGGTACTGTTTTTTTTTGACAAAACACAAATGTTTTCTAGTATTAGGGCGTGAAAAATGAATAGCTTTTTGAAGTTGAAGAATTCTATGAATAGTATTATTTAAAAGGAGGGTGAAAAATGAATTTAAAGAAATTGATAGCAATATCGCTTAGCTGTTTTACTGTGATATCACTTAGTATGGCAAATGAAACAAAAAATGCAGTGAAAGCAGCAACTGATGTAGACATTTTAGAACAATGGTCTAACACATACGGGACAGATGGGTCTAGATTATTAGATATCGTAGAAGCTGAAGATGGATTTGTATTAGCAGGTGTTGTTACAGGGAATCTCGAGGGTGAAATTAGTCATGGAAAGCGTGATGGATGGATTCTTAAAGTAGATTTTAATGGCAATGTTATTTGGAGCAAACAATACGGATCAGCTGAAGATGATCGATTAAATTCAATTTCTAGAACTAGTGATGGAGGATTTATTCTTGCAGGGTATACAACCGGTAACGTAGGTCTAATGTCGAATTATGGATATGATGACGGTTGGGTCATGAAAGTATCTTCTGACGGTGTTGAAGAGTGGTCAAAACAATACGGAACGAATGTTTCAGATGCATTCACTGCCATTATTGAAACTTCTGATGGAGGATTTGCATTAGCGGGACATATTAATTATAGATCTTCATGGATGCTGAAGTTAATGGCAAATGGTGATGAGGAGTGGTCAAAAACCTGGACGAATAATTTAAACTTGTTACATGGCAATCGCTTAAGAGATTTAATTCAAATTTCCAACGGACATCTTTTAGGTGTTGGTCACACAGACGGAGGCATTCCAGGAGGTATTAATCAAGGAAGCGTTGATGGCGTTGTTGTTGAAGTTGATTTGGCAGGTAACGAGATATCAGTCCAACAATATGGAGGACCAGATAAAGATTTCTTTGATTCAATACGTATGACTTCTGATGGAGGATACATAATTGGTGGAACTTCAAATGGCGTGGTTGGAAATCAAACGTCTCTAGGTGATTACGATATGTTGATATTGAAACTTGATGAACAGTTAAGCCAAGAATGGGTCAAAATGGTTGGTACAGACAGGTTGGAATCTTTTTATAGCTTATCCGCAACAAGTGATGGAGGTGTCATTGCCGCAGGTGCGACACAGGGGAATTTAACGATAATAGATGATAGACAAGATGCGTTTGCTTTCAAATTACTGCCTGATGGCACAATGGAGTGGTCAAAACAATTTGCTTCTCCAAGCTATGACTATTTTGAGTCTGTCATTGAAATTGAAAATGGTGGATACTTGGTTTCAGGGACATTCAATTTGTTTGGGAACACTGGAAAAACGGGATGGATAGTTAAGCTTAATGAGCAGTTTAGCCTGAACTTTGATTTAAACGGTGGCACTGGAGAAATACCAGCAAGTCAACAACTATTTGCAGGAGAGACTGGTGAAACAGTTGCAAACCCAATCAAAGAAGGCCATGCGTTTAAAGGTTGGAATACTGTTCAAGATGGAAGTGGTATTAATTGGGATTTTGCGACAACGACCATGCCTGCAAATAATGTGACATTGTATGCACAATGGGAACCTAATATATATGAAGTGACATTTGAATTAAATG
>CAZWEF010000151.1:0-2582 GCA_964632125.1 uncultured Erysipelotrichales bacterium | reverse complement strand
CAAATAAATCGTTTTTTGCTTGACCGATTGGTTCATTTATTGAGGAAGAACGGTATTCACTAACCCACTGTGTGGGTTTTTTAGTTGACTTGTTGCATAAAATAAGTACAATTAAATACATTAAGTGACAAATGGGGTGCGAAATGAAAGAACAGTGGATGGTTACCATGCTTAAAGCTTTAAATGTCAACAAACTAGATGAACAAACCTATATCAAACGTTTTAAAATTGGACCAACAAAGAAATTTTCAAAAAGAGTTTTAAAAAAATATGGTGCAATTGAAGAAGACTCAATGTTTGTTGTGACACCTCAAGAGGTAGAAGAAGATGTTGTGATCTATTTGCATGGAGGTGCTTTTATGGGTGGTGTAACACGCAGTCATTTAACTTTTATTTCTAAAGTTGCGAATGCTTTGCATACACCTGTTTACATGATAGATTATCCACTTATACCTTCCTTTACAAATGAAGCAATTGTTTCATTTTGTCTTCAAAAATATGAGCAGATTGCTTTGAAACACGCCACGCAGCGTATCATCATCATGGGAGACTCTGCAGGTGGTGGATTGGTGTTTACACTAAATGAGCACATTAAGGGGCGTAAACCTAGTTGTCTTGTTGCACTATGCCCATGGCTTGATTTATCTGTGGTGTCAATTAAAGATGATTTAGTTTTGAATCGTTCTTTTTTAAAAACATGTGGGCAAGTTTATGCTAATGGGGATGTGAAAAACCCGTCAATCAGTCCTTTGTTTGCTTCATACAAATCTTTACCTGAAGTCTTATTGGTTACTTGTACAGGAGATTTATTGTATGAAGAGGCGGTTCAGTTTTATCAAAAAAACATAAATGACAATCATGTTATTAAGCTATATGAAAGACAAGGCTTGTTTCATACTTATTTTTTATTTTCACTGCAAGCAACAAAAGAAACCATTGATTGGTTGAAACATGCGATAAAGGAGGCATAAAATGAATAAATATCAGTTTATAAAAGGGGTAGAACGGTTAGTTGATCCAAACGAAGTTGCGATGCTTAGTTTCATGCAAATGTTTAATCGCTTTTTACCTAGAAAAGTTCAAAATTACTTAGTTGAATCCTCTTCAAAGAAATACCCATACATGGGATTTATTGTAGACCCCTATAGCTATTTTATAACTTATGAATTAAAAGACTTGGACTATGCAAGATCATTGCTTCCGGATGGCTTTGAGTTGGTGAAAACAAAGGTGTTCCAAGATAGTGAACCAATTTATTGTTGTATATTTGGTTGTATTCAAGCTAAGACAAGTGCATTTATTGGTGTTCGAGTTGAGTTTTATATCATTGCAAAAGATATTAAAACAAATATGACCAGTTGGATTATTGTTGATTACGATACCAATACGATTAGTCATGATAAGCAAAATGGCTTAAGAGATCCAAATGCAACCATTGCTCATATTACCACTGACTTTGAAAGTATCCTACATGCTCAAGTAACCAATAAAGAAGGAAGAAGTTTGATGTTTTCAAGTGATTTAAGAGATGGGCAACTAACACCATTGGATGAAAAACTTTGGGTTGAAGGTAATTTATCTATTGCATACGGTAAAATCATATCACAAAACAACCCATATACATTTTCACTTAAATTTCATCCCGATGAATTCAAACAAGCGCTTAATATACCTTTAAAAAGCATATGTATTGAAGAGAATAATTGGTACCCTGGTTTATTTCATACAACCCCTGCCAATTTAGCTTGTTTCCCTACATCACAACATTTTCTATCTGATTCACCTGGCTATGCTAGTCTTGTGAGAAACAAAGAGGAGATGTTAAAACAAATCGAAGCCATTGATTTTGATCATTTAAGTGTTTATTCGAGTGCAACATTTAAGCGTATGATGATCATTAGTATGATTGGTTCGTTTATTCTCACATGGACACTTTTGCTGTTATTGATATTTAAATAAAGGAGATTATTCATGACAATAAGTTTGAGAAAATGGGTACAAGAAGATGCCCCCATACTAGCATCTTTACTCAATGATGAGCGTATTTACCAAAATACATATGCGATACCTTTTCCATATACATTAGAACACGCTTCATCTTTCATTGAACAAAGTATGACTACAACGTCTGGTGAAAACTTCGGCATTGTTTTAGATAGTGAGATCATTGGGGGCATTGGTTATGTGATGAACCCAAATAATCATGCTGCAGAGATTGGGTATTGGATAGCAGCAAATAAATGGGATAATGGTTACGCGACGCAAGCGACTGCTTTGATACTCAAGTATTTATTTGAAGAAATCAATGTGAATAAAGTGTTTGCTTATCACTATACTGAAAATCCTGCTTCAGGTAAGGTTATGATTAAAAATCATATGGTCTATGAGGGTATTTTAAGAGAAAATATTTATAAGCAAGGTAAATACTATGATGTTGCAGTCTATAGTATTCTAAAAAAAGAATATGCAAAAAGTGAGTAAAAAAACATGATAAGCAATTGACTTAGGTAGGCAAACATGCTATTATATTAAGGCAGTGGTTGACAGGCCTATATCTCAGTTGGTTAGAGCGCACCCCGGAT
>CAZWEF010000150.1:0-2653 GCA_964632125.1 uncultured Erysipelotrichales bacterium | reverse complement strand
TTGTCGCATAGAAGATGAGTATACTTAACACATCAAGCCCAATTTTATAGTTCTCAACAATACTTTTGATGTCAATAGTCGATGGTTGTCCCATCATACCAAACATACCACCACCAGCTTGTTCTAATGCTTTTTGAATCATAGAATTTGACAGTACACCACCTAAGAAATATCCAAAGACAATCGCAATTGTTGCAGCAACTAATGCAATAATGAGCGCTTCAACAATTAACTGACCACTGATTAATGATTTCTTTTCTCCTAATGCGAGATAAATACCAATTTCTTTTTTACGATCACGAACAAACAATGTCAGTACTAGTGATAAGATTAACACAGATGCAACAACAGTACCGTAAAACACCATTCGAATCATGTTTTGAGTTTGTGTAATTGGCCCAGCCACACGATTAACTTGATCTTGTTGCGTTTGATACATTTTGTTTGGAGAATCATAAACTGCTTTTGCAAGCTTCACAAATTTCTCCGAATCTGTTGCTTTTTTCAAACTGAATGTCACACCAGATACTTGGTATTCAGTTGGTATTCCTTCTGGAATCATACCTGCATCTATATTATATGGAAGTACTTCGTTATACATTTTTTCAATAATTGTGCTCGGTACACGCAACGTATTTGCAAACTGCTCATATGTCCATATTGACTGATCGTGGTTTTTAATTTGTTCTTCGGTCGGTCTTTGCATATCAATTAACCCAACTATTTCAAATTCATATGGTTGTTCGAATAAAATGGTTGCATCGCCTTGATCACCATATTTGATAGCTTGGTTCATCGAAGTGATTTTATCACCAACTCTTAAATTGTTTTTTTCAGCAAACTCTACAGACAAAAGGACAACTGGTTTTCCAGCCTTAATTTCTTCTTCTGAAATGAGTCGACCTTCTTTTAAAGTGATTTTTTGATTTCTGATTTCCATAAATTCACTTAACCTTGAACCCAATGCTGTCATATAGTTCGTATACTCTGACCCGGCAATATTTGGACCATATGAACCACCCATTTGATTTTCTACTGTTACAGGTACGATAGATTTATGAAGCATTAGTGTTCCATATGCCATATAATCATAGAAGTCAACCAAATCGCTTGTCGCTTGATATATATCTTCAGCAACCTTAGGTGTAAGTGGAATCGAGTTCTTTAATAATTCCATGTACTTTTCCTGAGTCATGCTTGTATCCGAAAAGAGGTCATAGTTCTCAGTTAGTTCAACTAGCGGTGGCAGTGTTTTAATGACCGCATTTTTTGCTGATGTTGAAGACTGATCCATCAATAATGTTGTAATCATAACAACAGCCAGTAATAGTGTAATAACACCTAGAATCATTGATTTCCCAATTTGACGCGTGACACTTGTAAATGCTCGTTTGATAAAATTCATTGTTATTTCCTCCTATTTTTGAATGACAATTTGTAAAACTTGTGAACCTGAATTCAATACTTCATTAACACCAATGAAACGTCTTGTGGTTCCTTCAAGAACCATGAGTTCTGCAATTTCTCCACTTGCAACTGGTCTTCCATTCACTGTTGCATTTGTAGAATAGTACATTGTGACTACTTTTAATCCTCTAGCTTTTAAATCTTCAATGATTAATTTTGTTGCTTCACTTTCATAAGCACTTCCTAGAAGCTGCGTTGTTGGTACTTGTATTTGACCACCGGCAGAAACTTTAATGACAGTTCCGAGTCCAAATCCAGAGCGCCCAACATTATCATTCATAATGACAATACCCGGTGGCACACTTTGATCGAATGTCTCTACAACTGAATAATTAAGGTTAGCACCTTGATTATTCATACCTGCAATAATTTGAACTACTTCTTGTAGTGGTTTTCCTGCAAAGTCTGGTATAAATGGAACTCCTAATGAGAAGTGCAATGTTACAACAGTTGAAGGGTTACTTAATATAGTTCCTGCGCCAATACTTTGAGAAATAAATCCACCAAATCCAACACTTCCATTGTAGACTTCAACAATTGAAACTGATACACCAGCTTCACTAGCTCTTGCTTGCGCTTGATCTTTACTAAGTCCACCAAAGTTTGGTACAATGGTTGCTTTTCCTTTTGATATTGAAACACTTAAAGTGTCTATTTTAGAAATCATTTCATTTGGTGCAATACTTTGACTCACTACCATGCCTTGAGGTATAGTTTCAGAATAAACCTCAACAAAATCAATAGCCACTTTATTCGTCTCTCCCCATGCACTTACTTCTGCTTGAGATTTCCCTGTAAAGTCTGGCATTTTAATGTTCTTATCAAATTCTTCTTTCCCTTTTGAAATAGTAATTGTAAGTGAATCTTTCCGTCTATAGTTTTCAATCGTAACATTTTCATTTTTAAAAGCTTTTTTAATGAACCTATCTTTCTCTATTGTATCACTGTATTCAGATACAATTGTTACATTATCTGCTCGCTTTTCTTTTATCCAAGCTTCAATTTCTGAGCGTTTCATTGTTTCAAAGTCTGGTAATTTAATTAGCTCTTCTGGGTCAGCTCCTTTAGAAACAACCAATTTAACAGTATCACCTTTTCTAACTGTTTTTTTCTCTTCTGGTTCTTGTGATTTAACAACACCATTGTCAACTTTCAAATCAAACTCTTCAGTCACATCAATGAAAAC
>CAZWEF010000149.1:0-2690 GCA_964632125.1 uncultured Erysipelotrichales bacterium | reverse complement strand
GTCGAGTAGCTGAAGAGATGATAGAGAAGCTTGGTAATGAGATTGTATTAGGAACATTGTCTTTTCCGTATACACCTTATGATGAGAGTATATCTCTCATAAACAGATTTGAAATTGACTATTTCAATGACTGTGAACTTAAAGAAGAGACAAAACAAAAAATAACAATAAAATAGGAGGGATAATCATGGTAGTCACTAACCAAGAGATACACAATGGATTCTCAAGATACAAAATTAGTGATGGAATTAAAATAATTGAAATTGAGTTATCAGATGAAGAATTGGTATTAAGTATTGGAGAGGAGGTTGATGTAAATGAGTGATCAATTAATTGATTTACTCAAGGACACAAAAGGGAACAAGGAGCAAATATTTACTGTGCTCACAGATGGAATTAAATCAAGCATTGGCAGTAGTCGTGATTATTCTTTGTTTCTAGATATTCTATCAAAAACAAAAGGGTACTCACTAAGAAACCGATATTTGCTTGCCAAGCAATACTTAAATGTCAGTATTGTAAAAACTTTCGGAGAGTGGAAGAAACTAGGATATGCTGTGAAAAGAGGTGCAAAGGCGTTAAAAGTTGTTTCACCTTCTAAATTAGAAGTCTATTTAGTCAAAGAAGGTGGTAAAGATATTTGGAAGTCAAAGAGCAGATTAGATGAAATTCAAAGACAAAGCGTTGATCAGTTGGAAAAGAAAACAATCACGAGCTACTCAATCAAATCGCAAGTGTTTGATATTTCACAAACTAACTTTCCAATTAATGAAAATCCATATCATTTAATTAGTGAATTATTAGAAGGAGAATCACCAGAACAATTATTAAGTCAATTCACAAGGTTTGTAGAGGCTCAAGGGATTGATGTTCAGTTTGAAGATTTAAGTTTAACAGCTGGAGTGATAAGTGGCATGCAGATTACAGATTCAAATAGGATTATCATTTCTTCAATTGATGATGTAAAGAATCAATTATCTACATTAGTACATGAATACGCGCATGCACGATTAAAACATTCTGAAATGGGTATTGAATTGACAAGTGAAACTGCTGAAATTCAAGCGGAATCCATTTCATATATTACACTTAAACATCTTGGCTTATCGACGGAAGATAGCACATTTAAATACTTAAACTACTATAGCTCCGTTGATTTCAGTGAACTGAACGAATCAATGAATACGATCCTTAAGACTTCGGATGAAATTTATGAAGAGTTTAGTGAGTTCATGGGTATACCATTAACCATTCAAGATAAGAATATAAATGAAAATCAAACTGATAGTCAAGATGAAGTAATTGTTGATGTATTATTTGATGAAGCTTCAGATGATCTAGTAGAAATGAGCAATGATTCGCAAACTGAGCATCTAAAGCAGTTGATACAACGCTATCACAAGTTTTTAAAAGCTGAGTCAGTTAATTCTTTGGATTATTTAGCTTTTGTAGACAATAGAAAAATTAACACTCTTTTAGCAAGAGAGTTCGAATTAGGATATGCACCAGATTTCAAAAAACAAATGGATTATTTTAAGCAATTTAACATAGATGATTTAGAAGCAGCAGGGCTTGCATATCAAAATGCTGAAGGGAACATTATCCCTCATTTTGTTAATCGAGTGATGTTTCCAATCAAGAACCACATGGGAGAAGTAATTGGATTTAGTGGAAGAGATTTATCGCCTTCAGGTGACTACGCTAAATATAAGAACTCACCTGAAACTGAGTTGTTTAAAAAATCAAAGGTTTTATATAATGCAGATAAGTATTTGAAAAACTCAGTAGATACTATATACCTTACAGAAGGTTACATGGATTGCATTGCATTAGAAAGCCAAGGCATACCAGCCTTAGCTGTCATGGGAACTTCATTAACAAAAGAACAAATTGGTTTGCTTATTGCTACAGGTTCTAAAAACCTTGTTTTGGCAATGGATGGTGATAGACCTGGACAAGAAGCAACATTTAAAATTTTGAATCAGCTTAAACCCCATGATTTTAACATCTCGGTTTTAGATTTGAATGGTCTTGACCCTGACGAAGCAGTTCACCAATGGAATGACTTCAAGTCAGAAATAAGATTTCAAAGTGATGTCGATTTCAAAATAAGTTATTATAAGCAAGCTTCGCATGAAGAAATTGCTCATGACTTTGAGGCTAGACGTGCTTTTGTACTCAAATGTATTAGAGACAAAAGCATCATATTTGATGAAAGTGTTATCAATAAACTCCATATCGAAAGTGGTTTTCAAACAGCCACAATTAAAAAGGCCTATTTAGACGAATATGGTGATAAGAATGTGCTGGATGTACAAATGCAAGCACAAGTGCCTGTTGATGTATCAGTTCATGCACCAACTCAAACTAAAGAGCCTCAAGTAATTGAAACGCAAATGCATGAGACAATATCTATAAATGAAAAAGAAGGGATGTTACCAGTTCGGATAACATCTTTTTTCTATAACAGTAAACAAGGTACAGGGCATTTTAATATGCAATATGGAAATGTTTATTTAAATGACTTGACCATCCGCAACTCAAAAGATAACAAGTCATTTTGGATAGCTGAACCTAGTAAACGATTAAGTAACGGTGATTACTTATCTCAATATAAACTAGATCACAATTCAAAGGTAATCGATTTAGTTAAATCCCAAGTATTTGGACTAATGAAAACACAACTGGAT
>CAZWEF010000148.1:1540-2699 GCA_964632125.1 uncultured Erysipelotrichales bacterium | reverse complement strand
TGGCAATATTAGGGATAGATTTAGGTACTTCAAATAGCCTTGTTGGTTATTTTGATGGGGAAAAGGCTGTATTGATTCCAAATACGTTTAATGAGGTTTTAACACCTTCTGTTGTTCATATCGATAACGAAGGTATGATAGAAGTAGGGAAAATAGCGAAGCAAAAACTTGTGACATTGCCTGAACAAACTGCATCTGTATTTAAACGAAATATGGGGACTACTAAATCATATCAATTAAATGGGAAATCATATTCAAGTATTGATTTATCTGCTTTTGTATTAAAGCAATTAAAAGAAGATGCAGAGAGATTCTTAAATGAAGGATGCGAAGATGCGGTTATAAGTGTACCTGCATACTTTAATAATAAACAAAGACAAGCAACCATTGATGCAGCAAGAATAGCTGGTTTAAATGTTCTTAGATTAATTAGTGAACCAACAGCAGCAGCACTTGCACATGGAATTACTGATTTTGTTGATGATGCAATGATTATAGTGCTTGATCTTGGTGGAGGAACATTTGATGTATCTATTTTAGAAATGTTTGATGGTGTTTTGCAAGTGATGGCAATTGCTGGAGATAACATGCTAGGTGGAGAGGATTTTACAAAAGTGATTGTCGATGATTTTTGTTTAAAACAAGGGTTTGAATTTGAGAAACAATCCAAACTGATACAATCTGCAATATACGATCAATGCGAATTAATCAAAAGACAACTAGATAAACAATCAGCATTTCAAGTTGTTTTTGATAAACAAGTAGCAACATATGAGCTAGATCAACAGCGTTATATGACTTTATGCAGTGATTTATTTAAACGTCTAAGATATCCGATTATAAAGGCTTTAAGCGACGCTAATATTAAAGCCAATCAAGTGAGTGAAGTTATTTTAATGGGAGGATCCACGAAGCTACCAATTGTTTATGATTTTGCTCAAACATTATTTAATAGGAAACCAAAAATAGATTTGAATCCTGATGAAACAGTCGCTATAGGGGCAATTTTATCAATTGGATTGAATCATGAATCAGCATTTGAAGAAATGATTATGACAGACGTATGTGGGTTTACACTAGGAGTAGAAACATCAAAGCAAGTCGATGGACAATACACGCATGGGCACTTCAGTCCAATTATTCATCGTAATGCAACATT
>CAZWEF010000148.1:0-1440 GCA_964632125.1 uncultured Erysipelotrichales bacterium | reverse complement strand
CTTGAATCTTATCAAAAACTTAAAATACATCCACAAGAAACACAGAGCTATCGTTTGACTAAAGCCTCATTGGAAAGATTGAGCGAAATTGCTCATGGGGAAATAAAGTATCAAATTGAACAAGCATTGGACCACTTAGAACAAGTATCAATACGTCAAAATGACTTTGAAATGAGAAAGACTTTGAAGGATTTAGATTTATTTATTGAAAGAGTTGAAGAGACGTTAAATCAAGTGTTTGAACAAGGTGATGGGGGTGTGCTACATTAATGCAATATTGGTTTGATATTTTAGGGATTGAACAAACGACAGATGAAAAGACGATTAAGCGAGCTTATGCAAAAAAACTAAAAGAAATTGGAACTGAAGATGTAGCAAAATTTCAAGAACTCAAACATGCATTTGATGTTGCTAGAGCGTATGCATCAGGTGATGCGACTACTCAACCAATTGAGATTGATACTGATCAAACTAATGAAGTTGTAACTAAACCTGAGATAGACTTTAGTAATTGTTTATACACAAAACATACGTCAAAGGTAGATGATGTTATATATGAAATAAGTCTTCTTTCAATAAAAGAGGAATCTGAATACAATACAAAATTACTTTGGTTTTGTCTTGAAAATTATGATAAGATGTCAAAAGAAGTCTTAACCATTTTCCATGACTATCTTTCTGATATTTATAGGACATTTAGTCATTTAGAACAGTATCTATTACCTGATCAACTAAATCATCTTGAATGGATTAAAACTTATCGTACGTTTGAACATGAGACAGATGAGAGATTCATGACATACTGTTTAAGTCGAGATAGAGTGATTGCATGTTTATTAAGTGGAGATTATGAAGAAGCATCAAGATTGTTAAATCAACTAGGACAAGGATATGAACTTTGGGGATATGAAATAGAACTACTAACAGTTATTCATAAAATACTCGCTAAACCACTAAAAGAGTATAAAGATTTATATAAGCAATTAGAAGTAATGTTCTTTGAAAACCCAAACAATATATTGATACAGGCTTGTTTGATTTATTTTATCTGTCGAGACCAAACTAATTTTAAACGAAAGCGAACTAACTATGTAAAAGATGAAGTTTTGTATTTGAATGGAAAAAAACAAGTGAAAGTGCCACTAGTTGACCTAATGGGTGTAGATTTAGTGAGAAACACTAAGATTGGAAAAGGCATTGGTGTTTACTATAGAGATTATCAGTTAACAAAAACTGCTAAGAGGAACCTCGGTGATTTATTGGGTGCTCTTGCCCCATTCTTTTTGGTGATGTTAGTAATCAGCATGCTTATATTTATGTTTTCAACCCCATTTAGCACACCAAACAAACCAAGTACAAAAGATAAAAATGACGCTGTTAAAGTAGCGGTAACATCATTGGCACAGTCTGCAGTAAAAGAAGTCATACAACAATACCAAA
>CAZWEF010000147.1:0-2914 GCA_964632125.1 uncultured Erysipelotrichales bacterium | reverse complement strand
GAAAGGGTTCTTCTTTGTCATGCAAAGTCACAATCTAAATTTACTTAGTTACAAGGAGCAAACAAATCTAGTTAAGAGCCAAGCTCTATTTTATCGAGCACTGGTTAAGTTTAGAGTCTATTCAATTGAAATAGCACAAGACTTGTCAAAAAACATAGCTTTTAATAATTCTATTGTTTCAAATAATAAACATGTTGATGAGTTATTAAAGCTAAGAGGTGAATACTTAGTTCGCATCCAGGAAGGGAAAAAGGAAGAGAACAAAGTCACTGTTGTGTATCTAGAGAGTAGTGAGAAGAATACACAACTTTTTATACATGACGTAAAAAAGATTGCTAAGGAGTCAAATGTAAATATTCAATCAGTTGAAGGTGATTTTTTAAGACAGGTAGTAACAACAATCATTACTGGTATTGGGAATGATTTTAAACCACCGCTTAATGTAGAGGAGGTACTTACATGAAGTTCTTTAAACGTAACAAGAAAAGAGAGAAAATACTAAGTGATCCAATGATGGAAGATTTGGATTACAAAGACTTTGTTCTTCCGTTAAAACTACAGTACAAAGTAGATCGTGTCTATTCGTCAAATAATACTTATTATACTTTTGCAACGATAAAGTCATTTAGTAGTGCAACAGAAAATCAAGCATTACTTACACAGTTGTCCTTGATTAAAGGAGTACATTTGATGTTTGACGTAGCTCCGTTAAACTTTAGTAAATTTAAAGAAGCTCTAGATACAACTATTGTTAATGAGCGAGACTTAATCAAGACTGAAACAGATGCTGCAATTGCAGGGAATAGAAAAAACTTCAAAACAACATTAATTAGTGAAATCGACCAAACAAACGATATTACACTATCAGCATCGATTCTTATTAAGATGATTGGTAAAAGCATTGAAGAACTTAATTCAATAAAAGACGCCGTTTATCAAAGGGTAAATGGTATAAGCGCGAATGAAGATGCCCTGTTTGAACTACAGAAGAAAGCATTTTGGTCGTTTCTCCCCTTTAATGTAAATGAAATTAGAAAGTACATAATATTCCCTTTCACTACAAAGACCCTTTCAAATTTGTTTCTCCCCTCTTTTGATTCTTTTGTTCAAGAGAAAGGAACACCATTTGCTAAAAGTGTTAGTGGTGGTGATATCATGGTGGACCACTACACACGTTCACTTGGGATAACAAATAGTAATTTTGTGGTGTTTGGTAAATCTGGTATGGGTAAAAGCTATGCAATGAAAAAGATTATTCTTAAAGCTATTCTAGATGGTTTAAACGTCATCGTATTGGACCCGCAAGATGAATACATATCACTTTTCGAATACTTCAACGGAAACATAATGGATCTTCCAAAAGTAAATCCATTGCAAATAAGAATACAGTCGCGTGAGTACATTGAAGGACTTGGCGTTGATGAAGCATACCAACAAGGAGCGTCTAACATTGTGGGAACATCTTACTTGTTGCATCTTAACTACTTAAGAAAATGGTTTGTTTCATATACTCAACAAAAAGGAGATTGCGAAAAATGCTTCGAAGCATTATGTAGAGAGGTATATGGTGATTTTAGGATTGGGATTGAAACGCCAATAGAATTGATTCAAAACCATCAGTGGCCATTACTGCAAGATGTTTACAATAAAGCAGTTTTAAAAGCATCTAAAGAAGAGGATGGTATATGGTCAAGTCATGATTATAGTTCAGTAGCAAAAGCATTATCTACAGCTGTTGGTGAAGGAAGTGACAGTTACCTCTTCAACCAACACACTGAGATACCATTTGATTTATCTAAACAAGTCCTCATTTGTGTACGTTTAACAAATGTGATTGATTTAGAAACAAGAACAAAAGATGCAGCTTACTTAAACATGAATAACTACTTTGGGTCATTGATATTTAGAGATAAAACAAAACCATTCATGTATGCTATCGATGAAGCCCATTTAGCGATTGATAAGGATTCTAAAGCTGAGAACTATGCCATCAAGGAAATTGCTACCATGTATAAGATTGCAAGAAAGTTTGAAGGAGGCATTGGCTTTGCAACAACAAACATCAGTGATTTAGATATCTCAAGTATTGCAGACTATGTGCGACCTATCATTGACCAGTCATCATTTAAATATCTGTTTAAGGTAAAAGATGGTGATTTACAAATACTTAAAAAAATGATAACAGGGCTCAATGAAAAGGAAATTGATATTATTGAAAAAAATGCTAAAAGTCAGTGTCTATTTATTGCAGGAGACCAACGCTATCATATTAATATTCAGGGGGTAGACTTGAATCAACCTTTAACTGGCACTGAGGATCCATACTTACTTAAAGAAGCACAAATCTTTGGTTTAGAGGGTGGAAGATAATGGCAGCAATTTCAGCACTTAAGGTCCTGTCAACTCTTGCAAAGTCAAAGGAAGGTAGAAAGATTATTAAGGGAGCAGTTGTTGGAGCTGTTGTAATCATTATGGTTCCAATTGCAGTTATTGAATCAATAAATCCCTTTAAGAGTAATTCTGAACTAGTAGGTTTGGGTATTCAAGCAAGGGATGACCCCTATTTAAAAGCTTTAGAAGAAATCAAGCAAGAAGAAGGCGTCTCATACATACCTGTGAATATGGATATAGTGCGTATTTTAGAATGTCAAGTTGTAAAAGACAACTGTGAGCTAGAAGATGTGACAGTGGATGAGGTAAAAGAACGCATGCATAAGTATTACTTATCTTTTGAAATCGTAGATCATGTGGTGGAACGAGAACTCATTGATGCAGAGACAGGCGAAATAACGATTGAACAAGAACATATTGAAAAGAAATATTTTAGGTCAAAAAGTATAGAAGCAGTAATTGATTCTATGATTGTTGATTATCCCCTACTACTGGATGAGTCTGTAAAACTAGGCATTTACGA
>CAZWEF010000146.1:0-2925 GCA_964632125.1 uncultured Erysipelotrichales bacterium | reverse complement strand
GAGAGAAGTAATAAATCATCTACATAAACCAAAGTGTATTCAATTGCGCCTGATTTAGTTTTACGAAAAAATAAACATTCATCACTAACACACTGTGTCCAGCCAAAATTTACAATTGTGTCTCGTAATAATAGCCACCATTCCCTCGGAGATTGTTTAAGACCATAAAGGGCCTTTTTAAGTTGATAAATTTTTCCCTTTGATAGAGGAGTAAAACCAGGGAGGTCCCTTACATAAATTTGCTCTTTAAGTGGTGCATTCAAGAAAGCAGCATCGAAATCTACTTGATGAGTAATCAAATCTTTTGAAGCAGCTAAATTTAAGAGAAAAAGAAAAGTAGAGAAATTAGCAACAGGAGCATATGTGTCACCGTAATCAGTAACAGGTTGTTGTCGGAAACCTTGAATGACGTACCGTGTTTTATAGGACTTGACGTTTCCAAATTCATCCCTTTTAATTTTAAAGATAGGTTTAACTGGTAAGCAACGCTGGTTATTATCATCAACTATTGTGAGTACGTTATTTTCGATTAAGTTGTTAACTTCATTTTTCATTGATTCTTCCCATTTTGCTTTATCTGGACTGCGAAGTATCATTTGAAGTGTTGGTTCATCCGAGTTGTTTAAAGCTTTGACTTTTAATGCCATTGCGTCTTTGACAAAGTTTGTGATTTCAACAGCATCAAATTCATCATGTCTTCCATCAATAACTGCAGGGAATTTAATATTTCTGGACAATTGAAGAGTATTGGTTCTGTGATTCCATACTTTATATTGAGGACTTGTGTCATCGTATCCTAAAAATATTGCTTCATCAAATCTCGGTTTTAGCTTGCTCCCTGATTGATCTTGATTGTAGACATAGACAGTATCACCAAGCGGCTTAAAATAATTACCCGTTGGTTTTCGTTTGAAAATAGCTTCGTATGGGGAAACTTTTAAAGTTTTAGTGGCCAGTCGATTTTGAATATGGTTGATGCTTAGAAGAATATCACCCCAAAAATAATCTTCAATCTTCTTATCAAACATACATGCTCTTGTACATTCAGCCAAATATCGATTTTTTCTTTCAGCAACACCATTTTGTTGAGGAGTATATGGTGCAGAGAATACATGTCTAATCCCATGTATTTTGGTAACTTGTGACACGTCTTCATTAACATATTCTTTACCATTGTCTGTAAGTAATGTTTTAATGGGCTTACCAATTTGATTTTCAAAGAACTTGATGACTTCAACCAAATGACTTGCAACTTCTTGTGCAGATTTCTTCTTAAGAATCTTAACAGAACAATATCTTGTATGCATATCTATAAAAGTTGATACATAAAGACCGTTACCTTTACATCTGACTCCAAAATCCATTAAATCTCCAACAATGAATCCAGGTTCGAAATGTTCTAGTTCTGATGTTGATGGTATTGCCGTCTTTCCACCTTTGGCTTTGTCACAAGCGTCACAGCCTGACCATGCTTCGTCTGTTACTGCGAAACCTTGAATTACATTGTCTTTAATCATTTTTAGTATGTCATGATGATTCCTGTGACCCAAACACTTATGTAATTGATTTATGCTCATTTTAATTGTAGTTCTTCTGGTTTTAGCAGCTGAAAGTATTTTTGATGATAAATCCAATTTCCAAAGATTGACCTTTGTGTCCAATGTTCCTTGAAAGACTTGTCTGCCTGAAGGATCAATTATACTTGCTGCTGGATCGTTTAATTTTGTACTAAATCCCGCTTTGGCTAAATTTGATACTGACAATAATTGGCAATTTGCGTTTGGAACATGTAATACATTTCTAAGAGTAAATTCTTCAGTCTTATCATCATTTATGACTTTTATAACCACGTTTCCAATACCAGCAGCTGAGATCCTTGAACCATTTGCAACCTCAATAAATATATTATTAACGATTTTATATTCATTAAAGAGTTTTCTATTCCAAGTAATAGAATGAGATGCGCCAGAATCAATGTACCAATCATTTTGATTTACACCTTCAGTTAGTAGGACAGGGCAATTTTAATGGTAATAAATTTATTTATTCCTTTAAATTCATTCATTAATGTCTTCTTCTCCGTCTTCTTTAATTGCCTTGTCCTAAAAACACTATTAGAAAATAATTTTTGAGTATTTACTTTGGATTTCTGGCATTGGAAAGCTTTTGCTGGTTTACTCCAAGGCTTGGTGTTTAGGAGTTTTCGGCAATTTTCTACGCTATGACCTACCTTTTTGCAACTTGTACAATATGTCTGAGACGATCCTTGAGTGTTCGATGGTTTAGATTTCGATCTGTCTGAGATTTCAAGATTCACAAATTTGACCAGGATGTCAGTCAAAGTATTGAAATTGGTTACATTTAGGTAACACTTCCAAAATAAGCGCAACTGATGAAAATTGTTTAAATGATTTTTGAGCAAATCAATTTTTGAGCTCTCACTCTCGTAGAGACCATATTTATTGGCCCTATTCAAAAAAAGTTCGAGTTCCTTGAGAAATGCTGCGATTTCTGCAAGTGATTTACAACTCATTGCTTTGGCTTCTTCTTCAATCTGAAGTTTAGCCTGAGAACTGGATGGCCCGTACCTTATCTCCAATTCGTTGAGGATAGTAATTGGGTTACTATTCTCGATTTTGAAGAACTCTGCTCTAAGTTCGGCAGACATGTTTCCAAAAATAATTTTTAAGGCCGGTCTCACCTTCTTCAACCCGCTTGTGGATTGGAAATCGACACTGTGGATGTCATTTGTATTTAGGACCTCGTCCAGAAAGAACAGCATTTGAATTCCTGCTTTCCAATCTAGGTAATTTTTACCGTCCAGTGGGGTAATTGTAATTGAATCCATATAATTTTTGAGACTTTTAATCTTGTTGTACTTTTTATTCAATAAATGGATTAGTTTATTTAATGTACGATGTGTAC
>CAZWEF010000145.1:0-2937 GCA_964632125.1 uncultured Erysipelotrichales bacterium | reverse complement strand
ATCTAAACCTAAGCAGGATATGTATCCCTTCTTAGAAGCTTTACATGATCATAAAATTAAGCATGTTGTTTTTGTCTCTTTATTAGGGGTTGAAAAAAATCCTATGACACCTCATCATAAAATTGAGAAAAGAATCCAAGCATTAAAGATTCCTTTTACTTTTATTCGACCTAGTTTTTTTATGCAAAACTTAAATACAACGCATCTTCAAGATATCGTGGAACATGATGATTTATTTATACCAGCTGGTAAATCCAAAACGAGTTTTATAGATACACAAGATGTTGGGGAAGTTGCAGCTCATTGCCTTTTAGATGATCAATACATATCTAAAAAATTAGATATTACTGGTGAAAAAGCATTAACTTATTATGAAGTAGCTAATATAATGACTAAAGTTTTAAATAGACCGATTACTTATTCAAAACCAGGTTTACTACGATTTAGAAAAGTAATGATTAAAAGAGGTACACCAAGAGATTATGCTAATGTGATGACGATGTTGTATCTAATTACGCAATTAGGTCATGCAAAAACAATCACGTCTACAGCAAAAGATGTCTTACATCGCCCACCCAATACCTTTGAAGCATATGTTGAAAGATATAAAGATGAATTTTCTAAAGTAAAATAAGTATAATGCTTTTTTAAGAAAAGATGATAGCCATGCATGATATAAATCTAAGACATTTATAGACCAAAATCTAATGAATTAAAGTTATTAAAATAGTGGACCCTTTTTCAAAGAAACTTCAGTTGAAAAAGGGTCCATTTTTTACATGACAGGCGCAACATTGCGTCTAAAGATAAAATAAATTTAATTATTGCAAAGATTCTGTTTTCAAACATTCAATCAATAGTTGTTTTTTTGTATAAGTATTATCTCTTTACTCGCTTATATTCAATTGGATCATCATATCCAAATGTTCTCTTCCCATTTGCTTCAAATATTTCTGATACAAGTAATAATTCATCACTAAATGTCTCTTCAATTGTGAACTTTAAAATGGGCGTGAACATACTCTCTGATTTTCCATAAAATGTGTTGCCTACCTCTTTATAGACAAGTGGTTGAAATTTTTCTATCTTCTTTAGTTGAGTGAACTCAACCTGATTTAGATTAGCATAGGTAAAAGTCATTTTATCATATCCTTGAGGGATTTCATATGATTCTAGTTGAATGCCATTTGGTGTATCACTGATTAAGAATAAGTGAGGCATTGGATTTGTTTTATCATTAAGTGTATAGTAACTTTCTTCTAGTAAAAAAATGCCATTAAAATCAGATGGAATATTCACAATTTTATCATTGCAAACTGTATTAACATGTTGAGCTTTAGGGTAATCCATACGCCCTTCTTTTTGATATCTCTCAACTTGTTCGTCGTTGTTGAAATCTCCTACAATCATCGTTATAAATCTTGTTAATGTACTCATAAATACCTCCTATAGTTATGATTGTTATCATGATCTAATTCTAACATATTAAACATCATGAGCCAATACTCTTAACAAAATGAATCTTTAGTTGAAGATGCTTTTATAGCATTAACTGCTTCATCACTTCTAAAATAGCATCACAAGTCTCATCAAATTCAATATCTTTAGCGTAATCAAAACTACGTTGGTACTTTTTCCATTGATCAAGCATAAAATGACTATTTCGAACTATTTCAATTATCGATTGATATTTTTTCATTGCCTCAAGAGCATTGCGTTTGTTGGCTGTCGCTATCAACGCTGCACTTAGATGCTCAGCATTAATATTCTTGCTTTGTAGTTTCCACAAGATATAGACATCATAATAATCACGTGGTCTTGTTGTCTGATCTCCACGCGAAAAAATTGCTTCCAATTTTTCAGCCAATACAGTTTCAAGATTATAGGCCAATACTGAAATGTTTTTTTCTTCAAACATTGTTTGATATTCAAATTGAATTTCCCTCGGAGTAATTATATCTCCAGTAGTGATGTCCAGTTTTAAAGGAACGGACATGGGAGGAAATTTAGCTGATAAGTGAACCCTGTATCCATTGTAATCATCACTTTCTCGTATTTCGCTGATGTTATTAAATTCAAAGGTGATATTATCATCAATAGTTACCGCTATAATTTCGTTAAATATTGATTTGATATTTTCTTTGGTTACAGGTTCGCCTTTAATTGTAACGTCCATATCCATTGTAGCTCTAGTACTTAGTCCTACTATCGAGGCTATAAGAAATCCACCTTTTATTATCAAATTATCATGATACTTTGACAGAGAAATTCTCTCTAATAATCGTTCCATCATATAGTTTTGTAAAACCAACTGTGCAGAAATCTTTTTTTCTTTTGAGATGTTCTTCATAATTGCTTTTAGCTGCATTGCATTTTTCATAATAAAACCTCCAAATAAGCTCTAACTTTTTTTTCTACCTTCATTAGCTTAGCATAATTAGATAATAATGGGATATTCTTATTAGATCGTAAAGCGTAACGTTTGAATGCTTCAGCTATGACTCCTGTTTCAACATTATTTGTTGTTCTTAGAATATCACACAGTGTTTTTTCGACATTGTATGACCATACAAAATGACCAGTTGGTGTTTTAACTTCAACAATCCCGAGACTATAAAACGGTTCCTTTGCTCTTCTAGCCAGCACGCCATCATTTTTAGCTTTGGTTAAATTATAATTGTTGGGAAAGCTCATTGAAAAAGACATTGGTGTTCTATCAGTCAAATCATGCAAAAATAAGGCAGTTTCATTTGAAAAAATCCCTTTTCTAAATTGTGACTGTAAAATAACAAACTCATCATCCCAAACCTCGGGCAAAACATAAACACCACGGGCCACTTTTTCTAATTTCCCGTTATCTACCATGTTCTTCAAATATTGCCTAGCAATCCCATTTTCTTGAACTAGGGCAGTTGTTACTAGTCCGTTGTTATTTTT
>CAZWEF010000144.1:0-2942 GCA_964632125.1 uncultured Erysipelotrichales bacterium | reverse complement strand
GCATGTTTTGTCATTGTAATCTCTCCTTGTAGTATATTATACTTTTTCTAGCTTGCTGTTACAATTACATTATACTAGGACATTATTCAATAGTAATTTCTAATACTTTTTAAGTTTACGATAAAGCTTTGGATTAGAATAGCAATAAGAGTTCATTATTTGAATTTTGATTTTATTGTGGGAGCGAGTAATGAGTTGAACGATATGGAGCGATCTATAAGGATACAACACCTGATGCTTTTTCTTCTATATGGTAGAAATATTCAATTGAATATGATAGTATTATTATAGGTGATAAAGATGTATAGAGTATTTGATATTTTTAGTGGTGCAGGGGGAATGGCAGAAGGATTTCTAAGAGCAGGTTTCAAGATTCCATTTGCAACAGACATAAGCACACAAGCCATGAATACTTATGTTAACAGACATAGACAGTTAGGTCATTCCGTAAATTTTTTATGTGGTGATTTGAATGAGGTTATAGCAAATGGAGCAGTTATTGAAATGCTGAAAAATGAGAATTTTGATGTTGTAATTGGTGGACCGCCTTGTCAAGGTTTTAGCAATGCTGGAAAAAGAAGTAAGTCAGACAAAAGAAATATGTTGGTTCACAGCTATTTGAAAATAATTCAATTGATAGAGCCTAAATATTTTGTAATGGAAAATGTGTTGGGAATACTCTCATTTATTTATGATGAGTTTAAAGGCTTATCAGGGGAAGTTTATTTTAATCAAAGTGTAGTAGACATATTGCTTACAGAGTTTGATAGAATTGGGTATCGGGTACAAGTCAAAGTTTTGGATGCCTATGATTTTGGTGTTCCACAAAAAAGGCGTAGAGTATTTTTTTTAGGAAGTAGGAATGATTGCCAGCCAGTACCTGATCCTATTTGCTCTGATGAACGTTATACCGTAAGAGATGCTATTGCTGATTTATGCAATGATAAACATGAGTCGAAATTTCAAGCTGATTCAGTTAGAGGAAGAACACCCCATATAAATGGTATGACTATCAAGTGTACTATAAGTAAAAATATTGAACAGTCGTCTCATAAAGACTTAACAATTCAAAGATTTAAACTTGTTCAACGTGGTGAGTCTCTAAGAAAAGCTCTTGATCGTTTGAGTCAAGAAGAGCGTGAATTATATCGTACAAAAAAAAATAATTGTATGAGATTGCACCCTGATAAGCCTTCGCCAACTTTAGTCACTTTACCAGATGACTATATTCATTATAAAGAACATAGAATCTTATCTGTGCGAGAGCTTGCAAGATTACAATCATTTGATGATAGTTTTGAATTTTTAGGGAAACGAACAACAGGTGGAACTTCTAGAAAAAAAGAAACACCACAATACACTTTGGTTGGTAATGCTGTACCACCACTCTTATCTTATGCAATTGCAAAATCTGTAATGGAGGCACTTCAAAATGGAAGCTAAAAAATTAAATTTTAAGGTTAGTACACATCTTAAAAGTATCATCGGTAGAGATTTAATCACTGATAAATTTGTTGCCATTTATGAATTGGTAAAAAACTCTTTGGATGCTGGAGCTAAAAAAGTAAGTATTTTTATAGACAATGAATCCATTATTATAAAAGACAACGGAAGTGGCATGAATCTGGATGCTGTTGAAAATAAATGGTTGTTCGTGGGGTATTCAGAAAAGAAAAACTCGAGTACAATGTATGCAGGTAATAAAGGTATTGGAAGATTCTCATCTGACTGTTTGGGAAGTAAACTGATGCTTAAATCTCGAACAAAAGTTGACGATGGAATAATCCTGTATATGAATTGGGATAATTTTGAGGTGGATCAGATTGATCAAATAGGTGAAATTGAATTGGAGTACGAAATTTCAAACATTATTGATGTAGGAACTGAGTTGACAATAACAGAATTGAGAAATGAGTGGAATGAAAGAGATATTAAAAAGCTCAGAGACTATTTAAGTAAATTGAAGAATCCTTTTGCTGAAATTGATGATGTAAAAATAGACCTAATAACTAATTATGAAAAGTATAATGGACAGTTAACAAACAACCTTTTAGATGTTCTAATGGAGAAGTCAATTCTACTAGATGTTCAAATAATAAAAGACAAAATTAAAATGTTTTTGACTCATAATAGTAATTTGGTTGTTAGCTTATCATATGATAATGATACAATACTTGAGCAGGTGAGTTTTCAACTTTTTCATTTAAGTCAATCTGCTAAGAATAACTTCACAAGAAAAATGGGTACAGATTACAAAAATTATGGAAATGTTTTCGTGTATAGAAATGGATTTCGAGTTTTACCCTATGGTGAAATTGATTATGATATTTTTGGGATAAATTTGAGGAAAACCCAAGGGCATAATAGATATCTCGGTACAAGAGATCTAATTGGCCAAATATCAATTATTGATATGAGTAATCACTTTAAAGAAGTAACATCAAGAGATAATGGATTTTCATTAAATTTATATTCAATAGCACTTAAAACATTCTTTATGGAGTTGTTAGTATTTTTAGAAAGCTTTATGCAACTAACAGCATGGAATAAGATTGAAAGCTATCCAATAGATAAAAGTATTATAAAACGTTTCATTAAAAAAAAGGGTTTGCATTATGAACTGGGTATGGAGAATTCAACACAATCATATGATTATGTTCTTAAAAAAGTAGAGTTAGATGACAAATTATCCAAAGATGAAAAAAGATTTCTACATGATATTAAAGCAGAAAGTGATCATTCTAAGGCTATTGCAAATGAGATTTCTTCAGAGAACATTAAGTTAGAAAAAAAGATAGTTCAAGTAGAAAGGGAATTGTACATAAAGAAACAGTTTATTAATAGTATTAATGAAAGCGCGATTAATAAGCAAGTTTTAACACACCATCTAAATACTGAAACATCAGTTCTAAAAATACTTATGAAAAATCTCAAAAAAACAG
>CAZWEF010000143.1:0-3060 GCA_964632125.1 uncultured Erysipelotrichales bacterium | reverse complement strand
ATCATCATAGTTGCAAAGCTAGAAGTTACATCATTTAATCCAGTTTTAGGTAATTGATTATCTTTTTTCCACATAGCATATAATGTTACATCGTGTTGTGGCATCGTTGAAGTAGTAAAATCCCACATAAGATCACTGCCATTTATAGCAGTATTCCACCTATGAATTCATATCCCTCTCTGATTGGCTTAGCCGGTTCCTTTGCAAGATCGCCAGATAAAAGTAGTTGATTGTTTGGTGTCTCTCCAGCTCCTCCATTTAAGTCAAAACGCAATAAATAAGCTTGCATAGAATCATTTGACTGCCATTGGGCGTAGAGCACTACATTATTTCCTGGCATCGTAGTAGAGCTAAAATCCCAGTCTAAACCTTTTCCATCTGCACGCGTATTCCACTCCATAAATAGATAGCCATCTCTCACGGGTTGTTCCGGTTCAACTGCTAAGTTACCAATATTAAGCACTTGCGGTTTTGGCGTATCCCCAACTCCACCATTTAGATTAAAGCTCAGTTCAAATGATCTAATTGTTGGTATCAATTGCCATTGTGCAAACAATGTTGTATCAGTTGCAGGCATTGTTGAAGTGGCAAAATCCCAATTCATGCCTGTTCCATCTGTTTGTGTATTCCATCCTAAAAACTGATAGCCATCTCTTATAGGCGTAATTGGCTCAACTGCTTTATCACCAAAATACAATTGTTGTTGAGTAGGTGCTTGTCCTTGAGCCCCATTTAAATCAAAGCTCAAAAGATATTGATTAATAGACCATTGTGCAAACAATGTTGTATCAGTTGCAGGCATTGTTGAAGTAGCAAAATCCCAGTTCATACCTGTTCCATCTGCTTGTGTATTCCACCCTAAAAACTGATAGCCCTCTCTTATAGGTGTAATTGGCTCAACTGCTTTATCACCAAAATACAATTGTTGTTGAGTAGGTGCTTGTCCTTGAGCCCCATTTAAATCAAAGCTCAAAAGATATTGATTAATAGACCATTGTGCAAACAACGTTACTTCACTAGCAGGCATGGTTGAAGTAGCAAAATCCCAGTTCATACCTGTTCCATCTATTTGAGTATTCCATCCTTCAAAAGTGAATCCTTCTCTTATTGGATTCGTTGGTTCAGTAGCAAGTGCACCTTCAACTAAATTTTGTGTTTCAAATACTCCAGTTCCCCCATTAGGATTAAACGATAATGGATATGTGACTTCACTCCATTTTGCATAAATCGTCGTATCAGCATGAATCGTGTTTGAAAAATCAAATGGTGTTGTTCCTTCAACGTCCAAAAACCATCCATTAAATACAAAGCCATCCCAAATTGGATCAGCTGGTTTATTTGCTAAATCACCAACGAATATGAGTTCTTTTTCCGGTGCGACACCTGGTGCTCCATTCAATTGGTAATCTAGCCAATACGCTTCATTAATGTTTACCAACCAAACATCTGAAGCCCCTTGGTGAATGTTACCCGTTGTTGCTCCTCTTGTATAGCCCACACCGATATATCCTTTTCCCACTTCTAAAACTCGATAGATTGAATCATCAACGGTTGAACCAAACTGCTTCCCCCACAATTCAACGCCTTCTGGTGAAATACAGGTTATCCAACCATCTGGATATCCATAACCTCCTATTTTTGTTCCATTTTTAGATGTGCCATAAGTAATACCAGCCACCATTAGATTTCCATCAGAGGCTAACTCAAAATGATTAAATCCATCACGAAGATTAGTCCCATATAATTTAGTCCAGACTTCATTCCCTGTTGCGTCCATTTTCATGATTAGTCCGTCTTGAGAGCCAAGATTTGGTTGTCCATTAAACGATCCCCAAGTAGAACCCAACACATAATACTCTCCTTGACCATCAGGAATAACATCTAGGAAAAAATCATCTCCTGGCGTTCCGTACATTTTAGCCCACATCACTTGGCCAACTTCATCAATCTCCAAAATAACAGCATCACTGCCTCCACTGTTTGTATTACCAGCGATGGTACCATAAGTATTTCCAGATACGATAAAGTGTCCATTATCTAATTTTAAGACATCTCTTAAAATAGAGTCATTATCAGTAGAATAGCTTTGATTCCAGATGTTGTTTCCATCAGCATCAAACTTTGCGACCCATCCATGCCAAGGGTCATCGTTATCGCTTCGATAACCCACTGCTAATAAGCCGCCATCAATTGTTTCAACAATATCATAAATTTCTTCACTGAAATTATTTCCAAATTGTCTATTCCAAATGACGTTTCCGTCTGCATCAAATTTAATCATCCATGCATCCCATCCACCTCTTAAAGGATCTGATCCGACTTGACCTTGGGTATGTCCACCTACCACAAAATTCCCATCCGATGTTTGCACAATAGCTTGTAATGTATCAGCTACACTTGTTCCAAACTGTCTTGCCCAAATAACGGTTCCATCTTGATCAAATTTAACAACCAACCCATCATAATTACCTAAATGTGGTTGACCTAAAAATGAATTGGCAGCATCTCCTACAGTGTAGATGAATCCATCGGTTGATTTTATTGCTCCAAATAGTTCGTCATTAGAAGGTCCTCCTTCTTGATAAGACCAACGCTCTTCAAAGTTAGGTGTTACTGCTGCATAGACAGAAAACACCGCAATCAAAACACTCAAACATATAAACACTGAAACTGATTTTTTAAGTTTACTTCGAAACATTCTTTCTTCCTCCAATTCAACCCATACATCTTTTTCATCATTTTAACACAAAGTACATATTATGTCTATTTATTGTTTATTATTAAAATGTGTTTTATGATTCCACCATTTACAGTTAAAGCACATATAAATACAAATAATCTTGAAATAATGGGTTGAATATCATTTTTATCGTAATGTTGTGCGATTTTGATTGTTTGATTACAAACATCGGTAAGAAAAATGATGTACAAGACTCATATCTATTGCATCTAAACGTGAGGTTCAAAAATAAAAAGGTGCTAAAGCACCTTAGTTAATTGCCAATGCAATTTCCATCATTTGATTAAACGTATCTTGTCTTTCCTTTGCTGAAGTTGCTT
>CAZWEF010000142.1:0-3060 GCA_964632125.1 uncultured Erysipelotrichales bacterium | reverse complement strand
TAAATTTCATAAGACCACTTCCTTTTTTTGTTATACCTAAATCATAAGCGATTTTCACAAAAAATACTACCAATTCTAAATTGCATTTATGCAATTTTAGGTTGCAATTGATTATTTTAGCGTTAAACTGTGATTTTAATGTTCATTTGATTATTTGAAATGGTGCAATGTTCAACTTGTTTTGTAAAAAATGATTCTAAGCAGTCATTTATTTTAAAGAAAGGAAGCACTAATTTTAACAAACGTTTATTGAAACAGCAACTTTTATTGATGTGACCAGTTATAGTGAGGGATAAAGTGAAAAAGCTATTAGGTAAACAAATGATTCTCTATATTTTTGTTGGTTTACTAATGACTGTTGCGGTAGTTATTTTGTTTTGCTAGAATGCTAGAATCATGGGTATGCACTACATCCTAGCATCAATATGATTATGGGTGCTAGCAGTACTGTTTGCTTTTCGTGCGAATAAACGGGTTGTTTTTCAAATCAACCAAATAACATGAAAGAGGTAGTCGCGCAATTAAATGCATTTGTTTCCATGAGGGGGTTTTCATTATAGATTGATTTAGCAATGATGTTATTGCAAAAAAAATCGTTAATGTGGTTGTTTTATTTTAAACTAAGGATTCAGTGAATGGGTTATCTTTAAAAATTAGACAGCATTTTTATGCGGTTAAAAAACAGTTTCCCAAGAACCTGTGTACATGTAGTTAGTTTCATTTCTTGGACATAAAGCCGGATATCTTTTGTGGGTTCTAAATCCATACTTTAAAAAAAAGACTGATTGGACAAGTAATATTCTTGTAAGTTAATATGTGATATGTTATACTAATTATGGTTATATGTGTCCTAGTTCACATTATTAAGATAAATTAACATAAAGTTAACGCAAAAAACATAATTATATAATGTGAATAAAGACAATAGAAAGGAAGATTTTATGAAAAATACAGTTTTATATTCTTTTTTCGTTTCGTTTTTAGCGATCGGGTTATTGTTTTCAATTTTTAACACTTTAAATGCGCAAACAATTGATTCATCACAAAAAACCAATTTACCAAGTGTATTGGTTGCAAATCAAATATCGTATACTGAAAATGGTTTTACTTTTGATTTAAACGATGCAAATTATACTGCGACTATCACAGATTACGATGGGGTTGTAAAAGATGTTGTCATTCCTGAAACGGTGCAATTTAATGGGGATACCTATATTGTTGATACTATTGGTGATCAAGCATTTAATAATAAAGCATTGACGTCAGTCGTGTTTACAAACAACATCACTACGATTGGGGTTGGTGCCTTTGGGTTAAATAGTATTCAAACTATCTATCTTCCTGATAGTGTCACATCTATTAATGAATCTAGTTTTGGGAGCAATCTCATCTCTAATTTAAGATTATCTAGTAATATGACAATAATACCTAAAAATGCATTTGCTAATAATTCTAGTTTAGAGACAGTTGAAATCCCAAATGGTATCATAAGGATTGAAAGTGGTGCTTTTCTTAATTGCCGAATTAGTGACTTGGTAATTCCAGATAGCGTAACATATATTGGAGATGTCGCTTTTTATTCGAATCGATTGCGTTCATTAAAGCTTTCAAGCAACCTAGAAACAATAGGTGATCAAGCTTTCTCGTCATCAACACATAGTTTTTACAATCAACTTACAAGTGTAGTGATCCCTGATAGTGTTAAAACGATAGGGTTTCAAGCATTTATGTACAACAGGATTAACACGATTGTGATGTCGGGTAATATTACTTCAATTGATTATCAAGCTTTATTTCAATATCCTGATGTAAGTTCAATTAGAATGTTTATCAATGACATTGCAAACACTGACCAAGTGATTAGTCAAGTGAAATCGAATACTTTATCTCCAACGCTTAGAGATATCAGTTTATTTGCATTTAATCACATGGAAGGTGGTTATGTAGATGGTACGCAAAGTTCTTATGTATTAGGAGTTGGACAAACACAAGATCTAGAAGTAGGAGAATTTGTTTACCCCTTAGTCAAAAAATATCAGTCTTCATCGTGGGTAGGGGCAGATGGTACATCTATTCCAGTTACTTCACCTATGATAGAGTGGTATCAAACAGGTATTACATACCAAGATACTTTAGTTGGGACCGGAGTGAGGTTTACTGCATCAATTCCAGGTACATATTATGCACTGATTAATGGTGTGAAACAATTAGGGAACATACAAATCATAGCAGAAGTTCTCCCTTATACCCTAAGTTTTGATTTAAATGGTGGTACAGGAGCAGTCCCACCAACGCAAACTGTACTCGAAGGTGAGCTAGCCCTTGCGCCAACAAACCCAACAAGAGAAGGATATACATTCAAAGGATGGAATACATCTATGGATGGAACAGGAATAGCTTGGGATTTTGCAACAACGACCATGCCTGCAAATAATGTCACATTGTATGCACAATGGGAACCTAATATATATGAAGTGACATTTGAATTAAATGAAGTGTCAAGAAGTATTTGGAGCTCACAACAAGTTGTGTTTGGTGAGTTACTAGTAGAACCTGCAGCTCCAACATTAGATGGTTATTATTTTTTAGAATGGAATACACAAGCAGATGGACAAGGTGTTTCATGGGATTTTAATACAATGACAATGCCTGCAAATAATATCACACTTTATGCGCAATGGGGACAAGATTCTCCTGGACCAGTGACTGAATTCATGCTGACATTTAATTTGAACGGCGGTACTGGTGTAACACCTCCATCGCAAAGTTTACTAGAAGGAGATAAAGCTGTTAAGCCTGTTGATCCAATTAAAGAAGGATTTACATTTGCAGGGTGGAACACCATGGCAAATGGCACAGGAATGAATTGGGATTTTGAAACAATGCTTATGCCAGCAAATGATGTGACACTTTACGCACAGTGGGCACAAGATTCAGCCAAAGCACCAGCGCCAACACCTACTCCAACGCCAACCCCAGTAGAGCCTGAAAAAACGTTGCCGGATACAGGTATGAATGGTACAACCAACACGATAGCTATGTTGTTGATTGCTGTTGGAA
>CAZWEF010000141.1:0-3068 GCA_964632125.1 uncultured Erysipelotrichales bacterium | reverse complement strand
ACAGTAATGTATAATCTTAAATATAGTTCTCCAAAGATAAGCGATGATGAGATCTATGAAATGAGCAAAAAGCATAATTTACACACTTCTATAATGTCCTTGAAGAATTGTTATTACACCAGAGTCGGAGAGCGTGGACAGTTACTAAGTGCTGCAGAGTGCCAGAAGGTGATTTTATTAAGAGCATTGCTGCATGAAAGTGATGTTTTGGTGATGGATGAACCAACATCAAGCTTTGACCAATTGTCTGAGTTACAAATTCTAAAAGGCATTTTGGAACAAGATGATCTTATTGTTATTAGCACTGTTCATAATACTGAATTACTGCATTTATTTAACAGGGTTTTTGTAGTAGAAGATAAAAAGGTAATAGAAATTTAGAAGATCAATAGTTAACCAGTTCATAGGAAACCTATTTCATTATAGGCTTTATCTGTCAGCAGTAAACAAGTCTCTTATATAAAATAAGACTCTCTTTGATGACTCTTTTTGCTTCTTTTCAACATTATCTATTGAGTTATACAATCTGTTAAAAATTCACAAAACTAAAAAGTTAATTGAAATCAAAAGTTGGAGCCTATCCCTATAGATAGAAATACTCTTAAATAAGTACCATTGGAATATCTTCAACACAGTTAATAACAAGTATAAAATAATCTACGGAATACTGTTTGAGAATAATAAGCCAAAAGTTTTTACAGAAGAAATGAAGGGCTTCGAGAGTCTTGGAAATGCTCAATTTCTTTTTGTAAATAAAATATTCAAGAAAGTTGATGGTTTGATCATACTGCAGAATGAAATAGAGTTGTTGGATTATATTATTAATGAAAGGAAAAGATTGTAGTTGAAAAAATCACAAGTAAAATAAGCTTTTTAAGACACAAGCATGGATTGATTGTTTTAGGAAAGAGTTCAGAAAATAGGTTTAGAGTTCTATCTGAGAAGGATTTTAAGAGTTTTGGAATAGCAAAATGCGAGGGATTATATATTGTAAATGAAACCGGTTTGCTTTTCTGTATGAGAGATATGAGCAATGTTACGGAGCTGAAGTTAAGTGGTAAGAATATCAAGAGTCTTGATGATAGTCTTTACAGGCTATCTAGTCTTAAAGTATTTGATTTGAGCAGAAACCAGTTGGAAAAGCTTCCCAGAGTTGTTGGTAGATTGATTCATCTTAATTTAAGCGAAAATCTTCTGCAAGAGATCCACGATTCTATTGGGAATCTTGGCTGTCTTAGATACCTTTGCGTTGAATCTAATAAACTGGAAATGATTCCTCTGTGTGTTGGAAATCTAGTTAAACTTGAAGAGTTAAATGTCAATAAAACCAAATTAAGGAAATACCAATAACCTTTAGAAAGCTTGAGAATCTTAAAAAATTGTATGCAAGCAGTAATAATATAGCAGAATTACTTTCTTCATTTAAGAATCTTAAAAATTTGCAAGTCCTTGAACTGGATGATAATATACTCGAGGCCTTACCTGATAATTTTGTAGAGCTTAAAAATCTTGAATATCTCAACTTAGAAGGCAATCAACTGAAGAACTTGCCTGCTAAATTTGGAAATATGACTAGCCTCAAGAAAGTCTATCTGCAGAAAAATCAGTTGGAAACCATTCCTGAGACATTCAAAAATCTAACTAGTATTGAGCATTTAGATCTCAGTAATAACAAGCTATCAGGAACATTGACAGAACTAGGCGAGCTTGTAAATCTTCAGCATCTCTTTTTACAGTCTAACAAGCTTGAAGAGCTTTCTGAAAGTTTTACTAATTTGAGCAGTCTTGAATATCTCAATTTAGAAGGCAATCAACTGAAGAACTTGCCTGCTAAATTTGGAAATATGACTAGCCTCAAGAAAGTCTATCTGCAGAAAAATCAGTTGGAAACCATTCCTGAGACATTCAAAAATCTAACTAGTATTGAGCATTTAGATCTCAGTAATAACAAGCTATCAGGAACATTGACAGAACTAGGCGAGCTTGTAAATCTTCAGCATCTCTTTTTACAGTCTAACAAGCTTGAAGAGCTTTCTGAAAGTTTTGGAAAACTAACTAAACTTCAACATTTGAATCTTAGTAAAAATAAGTTGGTAAATCTTTTCGAAAAAATTGATAATCTAACCAATCTTGAATATTTTAACGTTCATTGTTAAAATATTCCTATAAATAGTAAAACCCAATAATTAAATACCCTTCTTATGACTCACATCAACATTCATAATAATTTGCTAACTAACCTTCCAGCTGGTATTAAAGGTCTAACTAAACTTGAATATCTCAACTTACAAGAGAATAAACTGAAAAGTTTACCTGATGAGATTGAGCATCTTAGCAACCTGACACGTCTCTATGCTAGTAATAATCAACTTGAAAAGTTGACTCCAAAGATAGGAGAACTAATTAGTCTTAAAGAGCTCTATCTTTCTAATAATGATTTGAAGATACTTCCTGAAGAAATTGAGCATCTTAGTGAAATTCAAATTCTTCATTTGGATTGGAACAGCTTTTCAACCCTTCCTAAGACTTTCGACAAACTTAATAATCTTCAAATACTTTATTTGGATAACAATCAGCTAAAAACATCTTCCAAATATTTTATAGGTCTTAAAAATCTTGAATGTCTTCGCATTCACAATAATCTTTTGGAAAAAAATGAACTTGAAAAGATTAAGTCGTTCTTTTCGAAAATTGAGCTATATTAAGATCAAAGAATTATGATTTAAATAAGAAATAATTAAATTGATTCTTAAATATGTTTATTTCTGTTGTAAACTGATGAATCCATCATACGAATTCCAGTAACTAGTTGTTTAAGAATTATAAATTCGGGTTTACCTCTGAGATAACTAAATGATTTCACTTTTAATATTATTGCAGACAACAGAACGTATTCAGAAATAAATGAGAGATTTAGACTTAATGTACTTATATTTTAGTCAGAGCCACTTCTATTTTCCTTTTGCAGATTGATCAAATATAGGAGTATTTTACTCCTTTTATTAATAGATGTGAGACTATTGGTGGATTAGTGCTCCTTTTAGATTTATAAAAAATCTTTGCTGATA
>CAZWEF010000140.1:0-3143 GCA_964632125.1 uncultured Erysipelotrichales bacterium | reverse complement strand
CATTGATACAGAAGTTGCAAGTCCTAGTACCCTTGTTAATGAAGGATTAGAGCTCGATCGTAAGAATCGTGTACCATTTGATCAAACAGTTAAAAACTTTGAAAACGGAGGCTTTGTTTGTCAGGATCATTAAGTCTCTTTTTTTATTGACTTAGACTTGACTCCATGTGGTAAAATAAACAAGGAGGTGGTTGTATGACAATAAAAGAAGTAAGTGAACAATATCAATTGAGTTATGATACCCTTAGATACTATGAAAAGATTGGCATTTTAGGGCCTATATCAAAAGATACAAGTGGACAAAGAAGCTATCAAGAAAAGGATTTAGTGCGTATTCATTTTATTGTTTGTATGAAAAAAGCAGGGTTAACTTTGCAAGCCATTCAACACTACATTGCTTTAAATCAGCTTGGCGATCAAACTAAAAGTGAGCGGCTTCACATGTTAGAATCACAATACCTTGCAGTATTAAATGAAATGGATGCATTAAAGAAGACAGCTGATTATTTAAAACAAAAAATAGAACGTTACAAATCACAATAAAGAGAGGGTGAAAGCTAAATGAGCGTTGTTATGTGGTTTCGCAGGGACTTAAGATTAGAAGATAATACGGCACTTAATCATGCCTTAAGACATGATGATGTTTATTTGGTTTTTCATGTGAATCAAGATCAATTTTTAGAAGGAACAAACAATCACAATGCTTTTTTCTTAACCTTAAAATCATTCAAAGAAGAAGTTGATCAAATGGGTCATTTACATATACTCTATGGCGATATAACAACCTGTTTTACGCGTCTTACTGATCAATTAGATGATTTAACGGATGTTTATGCAAATGAAGATGACACGGGTTATGGGGCCAAAAGGGATGCTTTGATGGAAGCTTTCTTTCAATCAAAACAAATATCATTTCATGTCTATCAAGATCATTATTTACATGGGGCACATGATGTTTTAACCAAACAAGGGACGATGTACAAAGTCTTTACACCATACTATCGTCAATGGGTCAAAATGGAAAAACAATTACCCACGATTGGACATATTTCTTTATCAAAACAATCACCGTTGTTTGCGTCTGATGAAGCGCAATATGTTGCTATGTTAGAAAAACTTCAACCAATCCATGATTTCGACCCTAGTGCTTTTGCTGCAAAACAACGTATGCAAACATTTATTCACCAACATCTTTGTGACTATCATGTCAATCGTGATTTGCCAATTCTAGATGCAACTAGTCATTTATCAGCAGATTTAAGAACCGGTGTTTTGTCAATTCGAACATTGTATCATGAGGTCAATTTAATGCCACCAAGTGATGGCAAAGAAGTCTTCATTAAGGAACTTTGTTGGCGTGATTTTTATCATCAAGCCTATGTGATGTTTCCACATGCCAAAACACAGGCAATTATTGATGTTTTTAATCAAATTGAGTGGGAAAACCATGATGTCTATTTTAATGCTTGGAAAAATGGGGAAACGGGTTATCCAATTGTTGATGCTGGCATGAGGCAACTAAAGAAAACAGGTTGGATGCATAATCGCTTACGCATGATTGTGGCATCATTTTTAGTCAAAGATCTAGGTATTGACTGGCGTCTTGGTGAAGCTTATTTTCAACGCATGTTAATCGATTATGATCCTTGTAGCAATGTGATGGGGTGGCAATGGGCTGCTTCTACAGGTCTTGACGCAGTACCTTATTTTCGTATTTTTAATCCTTTTTTACAAGCCAAACGATTTGACCCAAAAGCATTATTTATTAAACAATACATCCCTGAGTTATCCCATTTATCGGCTAAAACAATTCATAGCGAACAAGCTTTACAAAAAGAAAGAGGGGATTATCCCCAAATGATTGTTGATCACCAAAAGCAGCGCAATCAAAGTTTACAACGTTTTAAACAAGCACAAAAGCAAATCACTTGATTAAGTATGCACGATGTAGTAATATGTACGGTGTCGAACGAAATGAGAGGTGATCCACCATAAAAACATGTGTACTAGCAAATATTAGGGACATATCTAAATTAGCAGATGATTATTTTACCATGAAGATTAAAGAAGCATCATTGCCCATTTTAAACAGTCATATGGCTTTGTTTTTCATCCTTCCCGAAACCAAAGATAAATTACTGTTCAATGAACTTGCTTTACGATATGGTATTTCAAAATCATCTTTATCAGATATTGTTTCTAAATACAAAACACTGAATATCTTAGATGTTGTTGTATGTGAAAGCGATAAACGCACAATTTATGTTGGATTAACAGATAAAGCACTTGAAATTAAACAACAGTTGATGGCCTTTGAAGCATCTTTTCTAGATATGATGTTAAAAGGATTTGATCAACATCAACGAGATCAGTTTTTATTACAAGTAAAAAAAATCAAAGACAATTTATCTAGTGAGTCTTAGTTTTTTTAACCTTTCATTCGACACCGAATAAAATGAAAGAAGAGGCATATTATGAGTAAAGTACTATATATTAAAGCAAATCCAAAATCAAATGAATCATCAAATACATTTGCAATCAGTGAGGCATTTATCGAAACGTATAAAAAACAAAATCCTGAAGATGAAATCATTACCCTTGATTTATATAAAGAAAACATCAAAAATCTTGATGGTAACATGTTAGAAGACATCTTTTCTGGGGTAGAATATGAAACTAAACGTCATGCAGAACTGTTTGCTTCATGTGATAAATACATCATCGCTGCTCCAATGTGGAATTTTAGTTTCCCAGCAATTTTAAAGTCATACTTTGATTATGTATCTCGTGTAGGGATCACATTTAAATACACAGAACAAGGTCCAGTAGGCTTACTTAAAGGACAAAATAAAAAAGCAGTTCACATTGTATCACGAGGTGGTAGCTATGAAGGTGCTATGAAAGCATTTGATTTCGGTGATTCTTATATCCGCACCCTTCTTGGACTCTTCGGTATTGAAGATATTGCAACCATTGCTTTTGATTTAACCAATGTGTTAACAGGTGATGCACTTGAAGCCGCTAAACAAGCATCAATTCAACAAGCTCAAACATTGGCACAAACATTCTAGACCATCTATTGATGGTCTCAGACTGTCGACAAAAGTTGATAGTCTTTTTTAATATTATTCTATGCCAAACAT
>CAZWEF010000139.1:0-3166 GCA_964632125.1 uncultured Erysipelotrichales bacterium | reverse complement strand
TTGTGGGATTGTCAACTGGGTTAGCCAATGTGTTAAATGGTACGAATTGTTCTATCTCAAAATCACCTTCCCCTCCCATCAAGTTAAATGAAAGGACATAGCTTTTAACTTGCCACTGTGCATATAAAGTGAAATCATATGCTGGCATACGATTCAGCTCAAAATTCCAGTAATTACCTTGACCAGTCACTGCCGTATTCCATCCGACAAAATTGTAACCGACTTTTGTAGGTTGATCCGGCCTTTGAATCAATCCGTTAAATGGAATAAATTGTGTTATTGGGGTTGTGCCATCTCCTCCATTTAAATCAAAGCTAACTTCGAAAATATCAACACTCCATTGTGCGTACAAAACAACATCTTGCGCAGGCATTCTTGTCGCATTAAATAGCCACATAGTGCCACTTCCATCTTGCATTGTATTCCACCCAGCGAAACTAAACCCTTCTCGTGTAGGTACATCAACATCCTGGGCTAGTTCATTATAAAGGACACTTTGACTCTCGGGTGCGACTCCGATTGCACCATTCAAATTAAAATGTAAATCGTATTGATTTGTTTCCCACTGTGCATATAAAGTAACATTTCCTGCTGGCATCGTTGTAGAACCAAAGTCCCAAGTCGTACCACTACCATCTTGACTTGTATTCCAACCAACAAATGTATGACCAACTCTTTCAGGTGGGTTAACACTAGTTGCTAATCCTTCAAATAATACAGATTGTGGTAATGGCGTATCACCGGACCCACCGTTTAAATCAAACGATAAATTGTATTGATTTCGGTCCCATTGTGCAAACAAGATAATATCTTCTGCTGGCACTGTTGACGTAGCAAAATCCCATACATTACCTGTTCCGTCCTGACTCGTATTCCAAGCCTGAAATGTGAATCCTGTTCTGATTGGATCTATTACAGGTTGCAGTAACTCACCGAACAATATTTCTTGACTTGCTGGTGCCTCACCTTCTCCGCCATTTAAGTTAAAATGGACATTGAATATGTCAAGTTCCCAACGTGCATAAAGTGTAAGATTGGTCGCAGGCATGCGTGATGTACTAAAATCCCAACTTGCACCTGAACCGTCTTGATTTGTATTCCAACCTAAGAAAATATGTCCAACACGTGTTGGGTCCAAAACAGAATTAGCTAGGCTTTCAAATGGAACAGACTGTGTCGGTGGTGTTTGACCATCACCTCCATTTAAGTTGAAACTTAATTCATATTGATTGCGATCCCACTGTGCATAAAGTAAAACATCATTTGCCGGCATTGTTGTCGTTGCAAAATCCCACATAATCCCTGAACCATCCACTGCTGTATTCCAACCATTAAAGAGGAATCCCTCACGACTAGGCGCACTAACCGACGCAGCTAGATCACCAAATAAGACACTTTGAGATTCTGGATTGACGCCACTTCCACCATTTAAGTTAAAATTAAGTTGAAAACGACTTCTTTGCCATTGAGCATATAAGGTTAAATTATTTGATGGTAAACGATCCGTTTCAAAATTCCATGTTTTACCCGTTCCATCTTGATTCGTGTTCCACCCCACAAAGGTGTGCCCTAAGCGAGTTGGATTATTTGGTTGTTGTATAAAACCATTATCAACAACGAATTGATTTGGTATCGCTTCGCTGTCCCCTCCATTTATATTGAATTCAACTTCAAAAGCACTACTGTATCTCGAATAGTTAGCTGTGTTCCAACCATTAGGCATGGTATTCAAAATAGGAGATGAAGCCCCAAGTAGTCCAGCATTACCTGTCATTAATGTTACTTGTTTAAACGGAGATGGTGTGGTTGGTGCACCATCATGATCACTTCCTCGTTCCCATATTGCCATATTAGTGTCTAATAAACGATAAAATGCTATTGAACTTGAATTACCTCCAAACACTAGTCCATTTGTATTCATATTTTGGATATTGTATGAGCGAGGACTACTTAAATTCAATATTGACGTCCCATTGGAAAAAGCAAATAAGTTTGAAGGGTCATTCCCAATCATTGTGATATTGGCATTTGGATTACTTAGTATTCTTGTATCTGCCGATTGATCTCGCAATATTGGACCATTTTCATTAATCATAATGAGGGTTGCATTTTGATCAACTCGAATATGTTGTGATCTAGTCGCACTTCCACTCCAAGTGATTGAATTAGCAGAACTTGTTTTAGTAAGTTTCAATGTAGCATCAGGATAAACATTGATTACTGGGGTAAGGCGGATAATTGGTTCATCGGCACTGTTCCCATTGATTTCCACATGCGCATGATTTGCTATGAATATCCCAGTATTACTGTGCACAAATGATGTTCTAAAAACAGAGTTATTAGTAGTTGAGCCTGCTAATTTAACATTTGAACCTTCCATAAAAACGACATTTCCTTGATTGGTAAACGTAGCAGCTTCTGTTCTAGCTATCGTAACATTATTTCTAAAAAAGATCCCGATGAAATTACCATTGGATTGAGTTGATGTTGTGCCTCCAATTGAACGAAATGGAGAAGGACTCGCAACGTACTCAAAGTTATCAAAGATTTGTTCCCACTGCGCAAACCCATTGCTGTGTAGTGCAGATACAAGATGCAACGAATTATTCGTCCCAATCGTTCTCCCTCCGGCAACTTTTAGGTTTCGTAAAATAAATACACGATTAGCACTTCCTGAACTTAACAGGTTGAAAAAGCTTGTTCTTGTACCAGTTGATTGTCTTACAGTTAGAAGATGATCTTGCCCATCAATCAACAAACTTCGGTTGATCCCAGTTGTGGAAACATCATTAAAAGCAGTCCCAGTTATTGTAATGTCATCCTCCAAAAAAATCTGTCCTATTGTTTGATTTCTAAGCGCACTGGATAATTCACTCTCAGTTGAAACATGTGCAACATTAGTACTCACAACCTCAGTTCTAGGTGCAGGAATCGCCCCCAAAGTAAATAGTGTCGTTGCAGCATCTAGCTGTTTCTCATTCACCTTAACTACTTGTGTTGCAATTAGCGAAAATATCAGTGTCACAACAATAATCATTTTGTTTCTATGTTTTATTAAACCCATCATAAACTTACCTCCCCCAATTCACTTATAATAAACATATCCTATAAGTTGAGTTTATCAAAATCCAATCAATTTTACAACACTTTTCCACTTAATTATTTA
>CAZWEF010000138.1:0-3344 GCA_964632125.1 uncultured Erysipelotrichales bacterium | reverse complement strand
TAACAACACCATTGTCAACTTTCAAATCAAACTCTTCAGTCACATCAATGAAAACGCCTTTTTGAATCCCCCATAACTTTGCTTCACTTACTTGATTCCCTACAAATTCTGGTACTTTTATATTCCCTGATAAATAGAGAAAAACGGATGACGCAACAATAACTACTGTAACAATCGCACTAATTATAATCAATCGTTGTTTTCTTCTTTTTTTACTTTCAGCATCATATTCAAAGACTTCCTCGTGCTGTTTTTCACCTGTTAATTGATTTTTATCCGACATTGAATGCTTCACATCAGGTGTTGGTGTAACACTCGGATTAGTTTGAGGTGAAACTACGAAACTCCCTTGCGGACTATTTGTGGAACTAGATTCCTGTTTTTTATCACCTGTTGAATCAGGTTTCTTGTAATCACCCTTAGAAAACTTATTCAAAAAATCGCTCATATTGTTTCAACCTCTTTCCCTTAATTTATTACTATCAATTATTAACACTACTAATATACTTATTATATATTAAAATGTCATAAAAATAAATGTTTTTCTACTATACCTAATCATATACACTCATTCTTAACTTGAATATGTTCAATTATTAAGAAAATCTTAACATCACTATAAATAGTCCTATTACTTTTTTGCACAAAAGAATATCGAAAGAATTTAACAGGCAATTTTAATATCAGCGAACATAATACAATTATTTAAAATAGTTATTGACTTATCAATAAACAATGAATTTCTTTGAATTACACTGTGTGCTTAGATTTTGATAGTTTAGATTCTTATCGTGTATTGAAAGTTAAAAGGCGTCCCTATCCTTAGAGACACCTTTTTAAACTCAGCATTGGCTTTCTACACTATATTGAATATAGACTATATATTCAGTTTTCTACAAACATAAATACAAGTATGTACAGAATTGACACATTTCATAGCTAACGCTGTACATTCGCATAGAAAGTGAATGGTTTATCTATTGTATTAACTAAGTAGCCAATATTTGTAAAATCTGTGTTAACCCACTGACCATATGTTCCATCAGTGTTTGCGCGCATAACTAGGACACTTAAATTCCCATTTTTGTTATAAGGGGTAGAAAAATCAGCTCTTCTATCACCATTTACATCAATGAAGTTGCCTAAACTTCGACCTTCAGCATCTTTGAAATAGCCAATATCTGTATAATCTGTATTTTTCCAATAGGTAAAATCACCTGTACTAGTTGATGGGAATGTTAAAAGACTCAACTTTCCTCCTTTATTATAAGGTAAAGCATAGTCGGATCTCCCATCTCCAGTGATGTCAGCAAATGATCCTAAAGGTCTTGCTTTTAAATCTTCCATATATCCAATGTCAAAATAGTCTTTATTTTTCCAAGGGTTAAATGTTCCGTCTCCTTTAGAAACAAATGATAAAATACTAAGTTTCCCATTTTTATTATACGGAATAACTAGATCAACTTTCCGATCTCCTGTTACATCTACAAAAGTACCCGTACTTCTGTTATCTACATCTTTAAAATAGCCAATATCTTTGTAATCTGTATTTTTCCAAAATGTGAATGTTCCATCCCCAGAAGCGGGAAACACTAGAACACTCAGCATACCTGATTTATTGTATGGGAGAGCATAGTCCCCTTTACCATCACCAGTAACATCTGCAAATGACCCCGATGGTCTTGCTTTTAAATCTTCCATATATCCGATATCAACATAGTCTTTATTCTTCCAAGGAGCGAATGTACCATCTCCCTTAGATACAAAAGACAAGATACTCAATTTTCCATTTTTATTATAAGGAATTACATAATCAGCTTTCCCATCTCCAGTTATATCTATAAAACTTCCTGTACTTCTTCCAAAGCTATCTTGAAAATAGCCGATATCCTTGTAATCCGTATTTTTCCAAGGATTGTATTTACCATCACCTGATGCCACAAATGAAAGTAGACTAAGTGTACCATTTTTAGGGTACGGAATAACAAAATCTTCTACTCCATCACCTGTAATATCTGCAAATGATCCTAATGTCTTATTTGTTCTATCCTTCATAAACCCGATATCTGAATAATCAGTGTTTAGCCAACTTTTAAAAGTTCCATTAGCATTTGAACCAAATGATAAAATACTTAGTTTTCCATTTTTTTCATATGGCATCGCTATGTCAACACCACTTGTTACCGTTAAACCATTTGTTGGGTTTTTAAATACATTTTGAGGTGCATGCATAATGGCTTTAATTGATGCATTTGCTGTCCCACCTCGATAATAGCTACCATTATAAAAGTACTGTGTTCTTCCTCTTTTATATTCTGGTCCATTTTGTTCAACAGCATAAATCACTCCAGTCAATTCATCCGTATAGTCTACTATAGCAACATGCCCAAATTTATTGATAGCAGTTGGGTACTCAATTATTAAATCACCTGGAACAGGAATATAACCACTACCCGGACTATACCTTCTTAAACCTGGTGATCCTTCTGGAATATACGCAGCTCCCCCATTTCCAGAAGCATATACCGTCGGCCACCCCATTTTAGGATATAGCCTCTTTTGTGCTATTTCTATACATTGATAATAAGTATCATAGGAATTTCCTCCATTCAATTTGACATCAACACCATTACCAAGCATCCAGCTTCCACCTGGAACTGCAACCTCACCTTCCCATGCACTCAAATTTCCATTAAATAGCGCAAAAGTAGAAACAATCATTATGCTAACTAATAAAACTTTTAAACCCTTCATCTCTAACCAATCCCCTTTCTTAGTCACACTTAGTAAAATAGCATAAGTTAATTTGAAAGCGCTAACTTATTTATATTTTATCTTGAAAGTGTGTTTTTGTCAATTCTTTATCAAAGCTAATTTCAAAATATGATAAAAGTCAGAGACTATTGCTTTATTCTAATTCCATTTTTTAAGTTTGTATTTATTTTAATGATTTTCAATTCATAAGACATGTATCATATGAGTGCACAATAAATAAAGCGCGCAGAAATATCACTTTTTTGTATATTGATCATAATTAAGAGCCTTATCATTTATGATAAATATTCATTTTGTTTCCACTATACAAGAAGAACCTATCTTTAGCACAAGTTGTTTTTCAGTCACTAACGCCCACCGCTATTTGAAGCTCCTAATACGGCACTCGTAAGTAAAGTCTAGTTCCTTTATTCCGCCTAAGTCTTTATACTTTAATTTTTACATTAAAAAACCGGTTCTTTGTCAATTTAGTGGATGGAAGAAGTTCGTAAAATCATCAACTTCTTTGTACGTGTTAAGTTACGGTATCCAAATGCTTGATTCTTAGCTTGTTTCATTGTTCGATTGGC
>CAZWEF010000137.1:0-3368 GCA_964632125.1 uncultured Erysipelotrichales bacterium | reverse complement strand
TTTTTCTACAAACTTAATAGCGTATTTACCATAACCCAATCCTTGACTATAGTCAAACAAATAAACACCTTGACTATTACTTGTTGTTTTAACAGGATTGTTAGAAGCATCTAGAACTGCTTCATATGCATTAGTTGTTGTATTCCATTTATAAAGTTCAACTTCATGATTCGCAACCGCAACATCGCCATCAGCTACTTTGTACAAACCATCTGCATTTTTATCAACGAATACAGTACCACCAATTTCTGCGATGACCAATTCCGACCCAACACGAGTCGCTTTCAGTGTTCCTGCAAAAGTTGAACTCTCTACATCATAAACAGGATTGTAAATATCTCTTGTACCTATTTTATTGCCAGAGTTCGCTGAGTCAAATGTTTCATTGACACGTAATGGTATCTTGATTTCAAATTCTTCACCAGGTTCAATTTGCATTTTTGTCGCTAATTTCACCATCACCACCTGATTTAAATCAACTTGATCTACTGTTTTAAATGTAGCTGTTGTATTAAAGTTTGAGGATGTAGCATCTTCAGAATACAATACTTCAAGCTTACTTTCTAACTCAGGAGAAAGCACAATACCTGAAGCGATAGTTAAATCCCATTTAAAAGGTTCGTCTTGGAACATATCCCCAAAGCTTTGACCTGTTTTAGGTATTGGCACATACATAGTGTATGAGTCAGCTGGTACATCTCCATTATTTGTTATCTTTGCGGTATAATCCGCGTCAGTTCCTGGTGTAAAGAAAGCAACAGTACTATCATTACCATCAACATATGGTGCTTTTGGTTCTTCCCCAGCGAGGGAAAGGAATGTTTCTACCAAGACATTTTTATTCGCTTGAATATTAATTGTTCTTGATGCTGTTGTTAAAATGAGTTCTGATGTATTCCCATTTCCATTGAAATCATAAACATCGACGCGCGGTGTTGTTGCAGAACCTGTATTCGTATTTGTAATCACAATGCCTTGTTTCCCTAACCCAATCAAGTCACGTGCATCTAGCGTACCTATTGATTTCACTGAAGTCGCCAATTCATAGCTCAATAATAATTTCTTTTCTTTATAATAATCAAAGTAACTACCAATCACCGTATTTTGACTTGTGCTAATTTTATAAATTGTCTCCCCTTGGGCATTGACATAGCTTGTGTATGTCCAATCATTTATTAAATTACCCAATTCATCTTTAATGACTACATTGTCAATTGCCAAAGACATCGTTAAAGGAACACGTAAGTAAATCTCTGGTGCTCGCATGGCAGTTGTTTGTTCATACTGATATGGATGCAATCCAATCGTTGCATTGATTTTAAAACTATCACCTGCAAGGATCTGCGTAATTGAATCACCAACTTTATTGGTGAATGATGCAGTAGAAGCAGTTACTGTTGCCTTTGTCATTGAGCCTGAGTTTATCACTTTAGCGACTACAGTTGTTTTTGTCGCAGCCTCATCATTTGCATCATACACAGTAAGCGTCACATTCTCATTTGCAACTCCATTAACTAGCTGTCCATAGCTGCTCACACTTGAAGCACTTTTAGGAGAAGCCGCTATCGTGCCCGTATAACCTTCCTTAAATGATCCCACACTAGCTTTAACATCTGTGAACCATTCATCTTCAGCCAACCCTACATCCACAGCATTCAGTTGTCTCAAAGTTGACCCTACATTAGAGCTCACTGTCGTTGTTTGCCAATCGGTTTTCTTATTTGTTTTATATTGTATATCGGTAATTGCGTTCGGAATTGAGCTATCAAAAGGAAGATTAACTCTATATACATGCCAGTTTGGACCAAAATTAAACTCAACTATTTGGTCAGTTTTAACACCTGCTGTGATGTTTCTTACTTGGAAAAATGGTCCATATACAAAAGCATTGCTCGCAACACTGTCATCATAATAACTGTCAGCTACTCTATACACATCCATTTTATTGAGTACAGAATCAACGATTTCAACTCCATAACGCGCTCCAGCATCAGTGCTTGTCATTGTGGTTCCATCATAAAACGTAATCTCTGCATAATCTGCCGCAGGGTTTTTATACGTTCCTACTGCAGTCCCAACTGGTACACTATACTGTACTTGCATTTCAGCTGTAGTTGATACCCATGTAGGCACAGTTACAACCACACGCGAATTTTGAGGTTCGTCAACAACAGTTGCGCCACCTGGCATCGCAAGCATACTATCGAACTGCATGCCTTGTGGATAATGTAAATAGTATGTTGTAGACTTAGCATAGCGCCCAGCAACATCTAATGGTGATCCGTTCATAGTGAAATTTAACGACATTTTGTATGCTTTACCCTTGCTAATAGAAGTTGGGGTACTGGTGAGTAATTGAGGTGTTGAGCCTGAACCTGTATAAATATACAATTTATTACTTCCAATCAAATACCCTGTTACATATATTGCTTCCTCAACATGCCCTAAACTTGACCCATCCATATTAACATCTACAGTTATAGGGGCCAAAAGCTCCATTGGTTTATAATAACGTTTATTATCAACACGCACTTTAAATTCCAGTGATGCAACTTTGGTTCCTGGCAAAAAATTGTAAGTAACACTACCAAAAGTATTCGCTAAAGCATTTGCTTCTTTTCTAGGTAAAGTGACACTTGTTATCGCTGTTGCAAGTGGATCATTTGCTTGTAATTGCGCAAGCAATGTTGTGTCCACACCTGTTGAACTATATGTTCCTGCAACTGGTATTTGAATAAATCTCAAACCTTCAGGTAATGTTAAAGTCAACGATTTACCACTAGAACTTATATCCGTACCAAAATCAGCTGTTGCTCTTATCGTGTAGACCTGTTGATTGCTCATCCCTGCTGCATACTCATAATCAACTACTTCAAGTGAAGCAGCACTATTATTACTAACATTTAATGATGTTGGAGAAATACTTACTGTTTGGTTCTCTTCAACTACTTTTTGCACAACTTCATCTTGTTGAGCTTCTACTATAGTAGCTTTGACAATAACCTCTTTGTCATTAAGCGTCAATCTAATTGGTGTAACATCTCCTATTGAAGCCAATTTAAGTTGACTTAAATCATCGACATTAATCTGTACACCCTCTAAAGGTGTTGCTTGAGCTAAAGCTAAGATTTCTTCCTCTGTAATATTTTCAACTAAATTAAACGCTAGCTCAAAATCACTAGCTACTAAATTAGTTTGTTCATTTGTGGTTATCAAATCTTCTGCGCGGAGTGTTTGTCCACTCATTGGTAAAAATGTTAAAACAATCACAAATGATACAATGATTTTATAAAAATTTCTCATTCTACTTCTCCTTTTCATATTGTTGCTATATATCATAATGATTCACATATTTATTATAACATTAT
>CAZWEF010000136.1:0-3410 GCA_964632125.1 uncultured Erysipelotrichales bacterium | reverse complement strand
AATCGTGTTTGCATTATCATTATTGTTGAATATTGTCAACCTATTCTTATACTTGGTAAGAATTTTTGGAAGACGTCGTTAAGAAAATTGGGCCCTTGTCAAGGACACTAATTAAAAAGAGACTAAATAGTTAAAAGATGATTCCTATATTGAATAGGGGTCATTTTTTTAGACCCCATTGATAGCGATGGTGATTGTAATAATACATATAATGATTGATTAATTTTCTAGTTCTTGAAATGATCAACACGTCTTATACACCGCTTCATCTTTCATATGGCCTAATGACGATTTTTGGGATGTCAACGCTTTAGCAGACAGTTTTTATAAGGACAACTGTAGATGACATTGAACTGGAGAAACATAGTACAAAATTGAATATAGACGCTTATGATTAGACCGCCATACATAGGCACTAAATGATGTTTTAATTGCTCAAGTGTCTCAAAATGTTCCTGATATACAAATTCACTCTTGATTGTTTTATACGTTGCTTCTGCTACTGCATTATCAAAGGGTGTTCCTTTATGACTTAAGAAACGGGGTATATTAAATGTTTTAAGTAGTTCATCAATTGACTTGTTCTTGAACTCACTTCCTCTATCGGTATGGAAGATGCCTATTTCTTGTTACCTTCGTGGTATACTTGAGAATGCTTCTAATACGAATTGCGCATTTTTATGTGGTCCTCAACTATGTCGATAGTATCTCGATTATACAAGTCAATGATGTGACAAATGTAATGCCATTTGTCACTAACTCGTACATAGGTAAGATCACCTACCAATACATCAGATCGTTCCCTATGATTAAATTATTGGATACTACATTGACAACTTTTTCTTCATTAACATATGACTTGCACGACTTATGTTGAGTAATTGACAAATGGCACTGATTGCGTACTTATGGCGATTTGCTCGAATGACTTCTGTTTTCGTCCCATAATCAGCGTTGCTTGCTTTAGAATGCCAACTTTCGTCCTGAATACTATTTTCAATAGTATGAGGAAGTGCTCTTGGGGTATATTTCAAGTTGCTTGTTTCGTTTTTGCAATTCTATTAATTCTTTTGTTCCTCCTAGAGATTGTCAGCATGCTGAAATGATTGAGTAGTGCTTCACTGTTTAACCCATTGACTAACTGTTGAGTGTGTTAAATCATACTCCTTGATGATCTGACTTCTTGGTCTTCCATTTTGGAGCAGTGTTCCATTTGTGATTTAAATTCATTTGTAAATTCTTTTCGCTCTCCTAACACTGTTTTCTTGACCTCACTTTATTTTAGCATAACAAATTGTCTTTTGTGTCTAATAATGTGTAACCCATCCATATGTTATCTAGCTAAACTAATTGTCTTTCATGGAGAAAACATTCTAAGAGATAATCAAAATAGAAACTTTACTTTAGAGCTAAAAGAAGAAATAATTTATAAAGGTTTAATTGAAAGTCTATCTATAAGTAGTGCTACGGTGGAGTATGGCTTGTAAAAAAGAATTGAGCAAAAAATATGGAGATATGTCACCTGGAGAAAAAGAGATGTTTCTTGAGTCTACGGATTATTATTTAGAAGCAGAAAATGAATATTTAAAAAATTAGCTGTTGTAGTTCAAAAAAGGAAGATCCAACTACTGAAGAAAAAGCAATGTTAGTTAGACAACCACAGCGCAAATAAAAGCTAAGCGCCCTTCTATAATAGAAAGCAATGTATCACAATAACGCATTAAAGTAACAACGGTTTATTAAATGATGAAATTGTGGACTATATAATCCTATTTATTATGGATGTAAAGGCGGTTTGGGTGTCGAAGAATAGTAAATAGAGGATATGCAATTAAAACAAAAAGTTTAAAAGGTTGATGCTAGTTATCAATTCATTTGCTAAATTACCTAAAGTAATTATAAATCTTATAATGGAGATATGAGCGGCGCTGTCAAAAAATTATTACTTGGTTAGGTAATTGATCAAGGAAAACTAAAACAGATTATAAAAAAGACTTTAAAACAACTAGATGTGAAGGGATTAGCCTTACAGTCTGTCCATGGATGGTGGGATCAAATGCAATCATATCATAAGGTGCAAGAGGAAAGAGAATTGCTTAAATAATTCCCTAGTCGAGAATTTTTTGAAAGATGAAAAAATGAGATGGTTTATGGCGAGGAATATAGTTTTAAATCACTTGATGAACTACAGGATTCAATGGAAGAATATATTAAATATTATAACATTAAAGAACTACTGTTAAATTAAAAGGATTAACTCCTGTTCAATACAGAAATCAATCCCTATTAAATACTTAAATTATCTTATTTACTTAGTTTCAATAATTGGACGCACTTTAGATTAAAAGCTGTTTAACTAAGTTGTCTTTTTCGTAGGCGCCAGCTATCCTTACTTAACATTTTATTTTGAATAGAGAAGCTTTAAATGTCTACTTACTTCATTTAGAATTTTTTGTGAAGAGTGGGAATCTAATAATGGGCTTCACTCTCTAAAAAACCGGTTATAATAGCTAAACTCACATGAGTTTAAAGCCCGAAATTAGTGTTGATTTTGTAGTTTACATACCAATTAAACGGAGCATCTCTTTTCATATCAAAGTTGGCAGCAAACACAATGGTGTAAGAGTTTGAAATAAATGCACTCTTACTATAGAGTTTGACAAGAGCAGCGAAGTTTGAAGCATATAAGTAACTGTCATGAACACCATTGAAGTATCTTGAGCTCCATGGACTATTACTGTCTGGAAGATAGTATGATGCATATACTCCGTATGTAGCGCAAATCATACCATCTCCAGAACAATGTTGTCTTTGGAAGTAGCCATATTTCAAATATAAGGATTTTGGCATTCTTCTACCCATTGAAAATGAATTTACCAAATTTTGGAAGTCAACTCTATCAATTTCTTGTTCTGCCTGAGTTGTAGAAATCCCTTTTCTTGTAGCGACTTGTTTAACAAATTCTTCTTTTGAAAGTTCTACAACTGTTGTATCTTCTGATTGATTTTCTGATGTTAAGCTAGGATTAGATGTTAAATTATGGCTTGTTGCTTCAATCTGATTAGCACTTGGAATAAGTATACTTGAAATCATAATTAATGCAATAAATAGCTTTTTCATTTTTATTTCTCCTTTCAATTATTTGTAACCGGTTCCATAATTTTATATTATACTATTGTTAGTGAAAAGTCAATACTATATTCATAAATATTAAATTATCAAATGAATAATAGCGAATTTTTTTAATTTATGTTAAAATCACTTTAGAGGTAATTTGGGGGAGTTAATTGTGCTTAGAAAAGTGGTTTATCATTTGGGAAGAGATCATATTTTTGTATGAACTAAGGGAACTCTTCTCTTTTTTATTTAGGTCAAGTTCTTTCTTTTTGACTCATAAAATGATAAACTGA
>CAZWEF010000135.1:0-3427 GCA_964632125.1 uncultured Erysipelotrichales bacterium | reverse complement strand
ATCCTTGTACTGATATGTCTGAATTCTGAACAGCTGCTGATATCAATCTCAAGATTGTGACAGCTATCATTGAGGGTTATCATCAAAATTTTTATAAATATAAAAGAAGTATTAATCCAGTAATATTCTCACTTCTGCTAGTAAAAAGATAAAAATATTCTTATATCTGATCAATCTACAAAAGAAGAATAATTCTGACCCTCTCATTCCACTCGGAATGACTTTAAATAGGCACTCACTCAAATTCATTCACTTATCTACAACTATAATTAAATTCATTCTATTGCTAAATACAAAACTGATCTTATTTCTCTCAGTTTACTATCTAACTGTGTAACAGACTAAGTTCAATCTGAGCATTCTATCTCAAGCTTTATCAAGACTACCTTGCCATTTGTAAATGCCCATACTTCTACCCTTTAAAATTACTTCCAATAGTGAGAGATCAACAGCTATTAAAGTGTGTATAATACAACTGCTTCTGCTGCAGATATAGAATGATTTACTATGCTCATCAAGTCTATTCATTGAATAAATTAAATTGATCTAACTTCTTACTCTCCTGCCTAGTTGCTTTGAATATTCTATTTCACTTCTTTCTGTTTGACTAAAGCTTAAATCAAGACTATTGGGCATATGAATAACTCAATAGTAAACTCTTCAACCATTCTTGAAGATATTCCAAAGAAGACTATTCATTTAAGAGTATGCCTATTTACAGAGATAGTGATCAACAACTATTTTCAATAATCAGAGTCTCTGAAATACTTTGATAAGTGCAATGATTAACTTAGGTCATTTTCCCAATATTTTACAAGCACTCTTCAAACAGCTTATAGAGCAGTTGAAAGGCACTTACTTCTCTAATTGACTAAGAATAAGTAAAAAATGATACTTGCACTGAGCGCAATAGCTCTCTAGGCTCAGCTTGAACTCTTTTTATAATCCAGAATACTGAAGATAATCCAAAGAAGGGCATTATTGTATTTCTCTGGAATAGGCAAAACAAAATTATAATTCTGTTTTCTCCTCTTTATTAGCAACATCTTAGATGCCTAAAAGTAATAGCATCACATGCTGAGTATTGTCTTTGAATGCACATCAATAATTACTTCTGTTGCCGGACAGTTGCTTAGCCATACGGATTCCGGCAAGGAAACATTGATTGTTTTAAAAAGCATAAATAGGGTTGAACCCTTCTAAAAGAATAAATGACTTCAAGAAAAACTTCTTACATTCCGTCTGACTACAGTCCTAATTAAATACCCATGATTAGAAATACTCACATAATTTATTTAATCTAATTCACTATTTGGAATTTCTATATCCTTAATTTCTATAATTATAAATATTCTCATATCTGTCTTCATTTTTAAATGTTCATATACCATTTCAAGATTCATTTGATTCTCTTCATTCTTCACAACAGTGTATAATCTAAAATTAGATTCAAAGCTTTGGTTTATATTGCCAAATTTTATATTTTTTTTAAACATGTTCACAACTATCAAGTTTATTGGTGAATCATGTCCTAACAATCTTTCAATTACTTTCTCAATTCCTTGAATAGTTATATCATCTTTACGATATTTACATTCTCCAGAGATTGGAGTTGTATATTCTTCATTATCATCAGCAAATTGAATATAAAAATCTCTTGATTTGTTACCAAGATCTGCATATAAAGTACCAATATTAGCACCTTGACTTTTCAAGTATGTTCTAAAATCTAAATCCCATTCAGCATTGATAGTTGAAGAACAGAAGGGTATTTTGATAGTTTTTAAAGCATTGTTTATAAAATGGTCATTCTTTGGATATTTAATTTCTGGAAGTTCTATCTCATAATTAGAATTCTTATTTATTTCTCTGAGAAAACGTCTTAACCATAATTCAGCATTGATACCTTTAAATCCATTTCCATGTGAAGCAATCAAAGCAGAGAGAGCAGAAAGTATTTCAAGTGTAGTCCAATTTGTTGTAATTTTAGTTGCATGATTAGATATTGTTTGAGCTCTAGAGTTGATATCATTAAGTGCCTTACATGATGAAATTCTTTGATAAGGGGATTTATCCGTACCTTTCATTTGAGAAGTAGGCCCTATAAATACTATTTTAGAACTATTTGATCCAACAAATGCTAACTGTCCAAGAGTCTCATTTCTAAAAGGTGCAAATATTTGTTCTATTTGGAATTTGGCAAATTTTACTTCTTTTTCTAAAGTGCTAATCATAAAAGTTTTAAGATATAAATCACCTATTTGTAATGCAAAGAAACTTTCATTTCTTAAATTCTCTTTTAAAGAAGGTGGTGCATATAAATAAGCTATATGATTATGAATACCATTTGCTTTATCAACATTATATTCTTGAATATCTTTGGTACTTTCATTTGAAATATCAAGAAATTCTTTCTTTTTTCTCCAGAACTCAGGTGAAGTAATAGATATGTTTGAATAATTATAGTTTATAAAATCATTTTTTGATTCTAAATAAGCTTCAAAACTCTTTTTTCTTGAATTAAAGCTATTAAAAATATTCCATAATATAATATCAAGACGTTTGCAAGGATCAAAGTCACTGGATGTAATAGATTTTATATCGCTATTCAACTGTTCAAAAATTAAATTACAGAAAAAAGGTCTTTCATACTTCATCTTATTTGTAATTGCAGTTACGAAATTCACTGCTTTATTTTTTGAATCAACACTAGCCTCACATGAGTTTATATTTTCTATAACTTTTAATTTTTCTTGTTGAATGAACTCTTGACTTGGTGGTGCTAATTTATAAACAATGTAACACCATATAGCTCTTATTTCACCTCTAGAACCAGAACTTCCTTGAAAATTTACAAAATTAGCTAAGCATGGATTAGTTCCCATAAACACAGGAATCATTCCAATTTGCCTAATTATTCTTCTAACTATTTTGTATTCCAATAGAAAAGTTTCCTGACTATTTACATCTTTTTGAGATTCATCTAAAAATACAACAGGTTTGGCACCAATACCTTCGAAAATAAGATTTAGTTCTTTAGCTGCATTACCATAGCTCATAGGTTCAATTCTTTCACTTGATTCAATTCTCAATTGTGAAACAGCCCAATGTTCATTGCCATACTGTTTTCTTATTTTCATAATCTCACGACATAACACTACAAAGAATCCGGCAATCATTGTTTCTGTTTGATCATCAAAGTCATCAATTGTAGTTCTAGTTTTTGTATCTTTTTTAATACAATTCTTGAATGTTTTTGATATATTTACAAAATTTAAGTATATTTGTTGAGGGGGTTTTCCAGTTTCTTGATAATTAGAATTTTTTACAATTCTTTCATTGTTTTTTACAATTCTTTCATTGTTCAGGAGATAAATCAAAGGAATATCTAATGCAAATGGAAGCTGTGTTTTACCAGTTCCAGAAG
>CAZWEF010000134.1:0-3466 GCA_964632125.1 uncultured Erysipelotrichales bacterium | reverse complement strand
ACTTTTGTTGCCGCAAGCTCTTCTCTGCCTAACCAGCGATAAATTGTTGCTCTGCTCACCTTAAATATTTTCGAAGCCTTTGTGATTCCACCTCCATTCTCGATGAAATCTATAACTTTAAGACGTAAATCAAGATCGAAAGCCATGACTGATTTAGTTATTTATAAATTCTTGTGTCATTATTGCAATATGTTACCATACAATTTCAGCAAAACGTCTCATAACTAAATAAATCAGCTATAACTCCAGAGGTTACCATTACAATAAGAATTATTATTTGCCAAAGCCTGATACAAAGCTGTTTGCCAAGAATTAATCCGATGTTTTTGACGACTTACTGCTGAACTTAATAGGTTATCTTTGAGTAATTGAGCACCACCACATTCAAATAATATTTTATTTTGATTTTCAATATTACATATCTCTTCTGCTGCATGAGTTGTATATAGTTGAGACAAGTTCAATCTATGAAAATGATTTTTGATTCTCTCTGATTTAATTGCATCCCAAGTATCAGGTGGATTTGGGAAAAAAGATATAACTATGGGACGTGTATTTTCAATACGTGCAAACAACCATTGTTCTCCGTCAAAATCATCAAAATATGGATGAGATCCTACTGTTTCCGCAGTACTTGGTACTTCATCTAGTTTTAATTTGTTGCAATCCCCACATATAGGAACTAAGTTAATGGGGGTAACTGATAATTCTGGATAATGAGCTTTAGGCAGAAAGTGATCAAGTTGAGATACTGTTCTCTGAGCACAGAATGGGCATTTATCTTCAGGTGAATACAACATTATTTTGTCATAAGTAGCACGACCAGGTTGATTTTTTTTAACCATTCTTGATTTATATGTTTTCTGTAGCTCAAGTTTCAAAATTTTGTTGATATCATTGCGTGCGACTAAGTAATGTACTTCTTGATTTAAGCAGGCTTGTTCAAAATTATTAGATGATTCAATAATTTTATCTTTAATAGATTCAAGGGATTGTTTTGTTTGCTGATTTTGAACCTTGCTAATACAGAGTAGATAAGTTTCTTCTACGGAGCAGTTTGGTCTTGATATTTTTCTCATACTGATCTTTAATTGTCACGTTTAAAAATCAGAGCACGTAAAATTGCGCGAGCTTCATTTCCTAGTTGATTATTGAACACATCTAATGTTGCATCAAAATCGAGACCTCTTTCCGCTGCACTCTTAAGCATTTGATGAAATCCAGCCTGAGTTACTTCTAAACCAAAAACTTCTCTGGTTAAGACTCCAATATTTTCGCCAAATGTTTCAATACTTGGACGCTCTACTTTAGATTCGGCTATAGATCTACTAATTTTCCAAACACAATTTTTCGGAACTTCTTGAAGTATTACTGGAGAATGAGTGGCGATTATCGCAACACCATTTTTTCTGATTAGTAACTCTGAAAGAGAGCGTATAAACGCAGATAATAGTGGAGGATGCAGGTGAGCTTCTGGTTCATCTAATAAAACAAGTGATTTTTCTTCTAAATTTTCCACTAGCTGAGTGATTGTTAAGACTACTATCTTATGACCTGAGCTAAGTTTTTTAAATATTGTTTCTATACTCGAAGAATCACTACTATATTGATTTGCAATATCTTTGATATCAATAGATTTAAATATTGGGTCTGACTCTAATATCTCTAGAGATTTTTCCCATAAGTCAATTCTTTGTTGTGCTTTTACCGAACGCACACTTTTAAGGAAACATTTTATCAACATCTCTGGAGACATTGTCAGTATATTATCTGATTCATCGAGATATTTTAATCCTACATATGAATATTTTAATTTTCGTGTTTTATCTTGTTCTTCATCTCGTGGCATGAAATCATCAAAAGCACTAAATGCCACTGATACTAAGTTAGCAAACAATTTACTATTAAAAGTATAATTAGGTTGAGATACAAACCGAGAATGCTTTGGAGAAGTTGGTATTTCGCCAAGTAAAGTTTTCGTCATTGTATTTAAAAGTCTTGTTTTCCCAACACCATTACGACCAATTAAGATATGAATATTTGTTGGAGGAAAAGATTCGGGGATAACCTCAAAGCTTAGCTCTAAATCTTGAGTTGAAGCGTTACTTTCACCGGAACATAATATATAGGAAAAATTATATGTAGAAAGCTTTTCTCCACCATTGAGAATTCGCTGAAATTGTTCTTGAATAGAAATAACAGATACAAACCTTAAGAATGAAACTTTGGTTACACGCTCATTGAGTGCTCTTGGAAGTAAATTTTGATCTGAAATAATATCATGTAAGCCTTTTGTTATTTTTTCTTTTAATTGCAAACTAAATTTCGCCAATTCTTCATAATATTTACTGTCTTGACCTAATGAAAAGAAAGAATCATCTAAGAGATCAAAATGTTTTGGAATGTTAGTACGACCAGATGTTTGGCCAAATTTTCCAATCTTAACACCTCCAAGATCATGAATTTCCCTACGTTCGTCTAAAACTTTTAAATGAAACCAAGTTTGAAAGCCAAAATCATCCCAATTATCTTCTATTAAAAGTGCCGATGGTTCAGACTTTTGAGATAAAAAATCAGTGGGCGAAAACCTTGAACGAAAAGGGCAAACATTAAAAAACATCTTATCTGCGCTTATTTTTAAGGGTAATAAGAATTGATTTTAAATCGAATTAAAGTGAATTTGTTATTGTTTAGATTATGCTTTTTGAAGAATTTAAGTTATTCTTTGATACTCAACTTAAAGCCATAAACTTTTATAATGTGTTTGGTTTTATACATATTAACAGATTAAAACTCGTTTGCTACAATAATTAGACCATGGGAAAAGCAGGACAGGCATTAAAACAGACTTTAGAGTTACACGACATCAGCCAAAACCGCTTGGCGATCACCTTGGGTGTTGAGCGTCCGATTGTATTTCGTTGGTTCCACGAGAAGATTGATCCCAATGGTGAAACCATTCATCAAATTACCATGGCTCTACAAAGTCTTGATCCTAATGCAGCCAGTAGCTTTGTTAACTTCTACTTGGGAAACTTCATGCAGAATCTTTCCTCTGGTATTTCTTACCAAAGCTTACCGGAATCTCAACAGGTAAATGTTTCGATTCTTGCTCAGTTTTTTAATCTCTCCGGGTTGAATAGTCAATTATAATTTAAACGATAAACTGAAATCAGAAACTGTTTAAAGAATAGATTGAATTGTAAAAGTTGTTGAAAACTGTGTAAATTGCCTTGTAATAAATAGTGATAAAAGAATCCCATAAAACCAACATTAAAGAATGTCAGTGCTTGTTAAACAGCATAAATCTGAACTATAATCTGCAGATTTTTAGAGTTCCAACCATCGACAGCTTGTTTTCCATCCTGAAGAGCAATTCCACCATTGTCGAGAAAGACATTTCTTCATGACTGGCGGGGTTTTCCCTGCTTAGTGCTATGCCCGTGTCTGTACTTTGTCATTAAAA
>CAZWEF010000133.1:0-3482 GCA_964632125.1 uncultured Erysipelotrichales bacterium | reverse complement strand
AATGCGTAATTTTGTAGTTGAGCTTCCTGATAACTGCAGAGATGCGTCCCGGGATGAGCCTACTGCTTCCAGAGAATCTGGATATGATGAGAACAAGCAGTCGTTGGGTATCCCGGGCGTTCCTGAACGCATACAATTAGTATTTACAGTTGACTTGGATGCTGTAGCTGGACCATTCAATATGAACAGGTTTCGCTCAGCATTCAAGTGCAATATAAACCTGAATGTATCTGACAGCTTCATAAGATCGCCAAGTAATACTATAAAGAGCAATGATTATGTAAAATGTGCGGGTGGCTCCAAGCATCTGGTAAAAAGACTGCCTTATTCCAAGATAGGTACATCAGATACACCTATTGGAATGTTCGATGTCTATATAGTATCGAAGGTGAAAGGCATAGACACTGCTGAGTTCCAGCGCAGAGTCTTCCTAGCTGTCAGCTCTGCAATCAGCTCTGAGAATAAGTCAATCAGCACTATTCAGCTTATTAAGACTGTTGCATCTAAAGATGGTGATGATGGAACCAAGACTCTGACAGGCCCGCTGGTAATAGAAAACTCGGGTGATCTCTTCAAAATTATCAAAAGAAGTTTAAAAAGAGAAAAGATATTCATGTACATAGAAACATTTGGTAATAAAAGAGATACTATTACCAGTATGAACAATTCAGGCATGATTCAAAGAAAGCTCTCTTCTGTAATAAAGCAGAAGTATCAGAAGAAGCTCAAGATTGATGTATGCATATCAGTCTCAGCAGGAGCAGATAGAATCACTGTTGCCACCAACAACCTCTTCAAAAGTATAGAAATAGCTCCAAACTACCTACCGTTCATGTCTAATGCTGTTTTAAATTTAAATAAGCATACGGTAGGTAGTACTGGTAAAAGAACAGCGCTTGGTAGAGATCTTGGCACTGACAAGATCAATTTCTACTCATCTATCAAAAGACTGTTTAGCTATGACTCCAGATCATCATACAAAACTCCCCAGTCTCTATATCTTCTCAAGACTGGGCTGTTTAATAATGTTATACTCGGCCAGAAAAGAAAATCATCTCATTTATCTATATCTTCTACTTTTATGGCCGAGTATAATAAGATGTTCACAAAGGAGTTTCCATACAGAATGGAATTTAGATGTTCTCCAGCTGAGTATCCAAGATTGCTGGAGAATATGAGTATTCATCTTAGGAACTACAACTTTGCATCATTGAAAAGTGATGTATTCATAAATTACATTTCTAAAGAGTTGAAGGTGTTTGATGATCTGATTATGTCTGGTGGGGCAACTGATATGTCTCTCTATAATCCAGACAATCTACTGACATCAATCATAACTGAGCTGGTGATGATAAATTGCTATGTGAAAGGATCACAAGCTATTCCTTTAATAAATAAGTCTGTACGTGAGCATATCACGTATCCATCTCTAAATGAATATGTCTCTTTAAAGGCTATAAATGTAGCTGGGATTACTAAGAGCATAAGGAGATCAATCAGCAGCCATCAAGTCAAGAAGATACTGGATGATATCATCCTTTATAATCGTCTTGATAGTAATAATGGCTTTAAAGATGCTTTTTATATCTTTTTAAACATCTGGAACAGCTCTGCAGCATCTCTCACATCAAGAATAGAGATGATATTACCACTTTACAATGCTTTTAACAAGATCTCAGATCCAAATACTTTTAAGAATGAATCAGTTATTGCCAAAGCTGAATATGCATATGATATTATTCGTCAAATATTCATAAAAGACGATAAAAGCAGATCTAGTGTCTTAAAACTAGTATTCGATGCTTTAAAATATCTGCATTCAATAGCTACAGATGATTTAGTAGATGAAATGGTGACTGGCTTCCAAAGATTAGGTGTTAAGTCATTAATAGATCCAAAGTCAAAAACAGCTTTAAAAGTAAATTTATTGTATGGAAATGAAGCTGGATATATAACTCAAATAGCTTCTAAGAACAAAGAAAAGCTTGTAGAAGAGTTTGATAAGCTTGTATCCAAAGCTTACTCAACTGCAACAGCATCAGATGAAGAGCTTGTAAGACTGATAAATGGTCTTTACATTTACAGAAATAAAATCAAAAAGTTCGCTTCTCTTTCTGATGATTTTTCATATGGTTTTCATATGACAAGATCTCCTCTTTGGCTTAGAAATAGAACTTCCTTTTTAAATAAGTTCACCAAAGACAGAGATACATTCAGAAGTATAATGAGAAGAGTCAGAGAATGGACTCCAGCTGCTTTCAATTTAATTCAGCACGTTGAATATCATAACTCCTGTGGTATAGTAATGACTCCAGAAATGAGTCAACTATATAATACTATTCTTTCAAATGATTTACAAAACTGGTTTAGTCAAAATACCAATGCTTTTAAAGATGTCAGTGATCTTGATATCTTCTTAACAGTAATTCCAGTAGCCAAAAGAAAAGAACTTGATATTAATGATATGAATAACTGGTGTTTAAATGATGTTCAAATGATAGAACACTATGAATATGATATAGCACAATATGATAATATAGCTTTTGAAATAGAACCAATTGAAATAACTAATTCTCCAAAGAAAGATACGAGTTTAAATGATGAAAATATCATAGAAAATGATTTTAAAGAATATCTGCTATCTACACCAGGCAGTTTTATTCAAAGTAGTGTAGATAATGATAAATTAAGTGCTCCAAAGATAGATACTGATGATAAAATAGTATCCAATATAATAAAGCTTGATATTACTGAAGAAAAAGTGATATTGTATGGAAAAAGGCTCTTTAGAAAATACAAATACTCAATCTTTAATATTTCCAAAGCTAGAAAATCATTATTGAAATTGAAAAAAAGAATAAAAACAGATATTTGGAATAGAATTATAACTGAATTGAAAGATAAACTGATAATATCATCAATTACCAAGAAGGGAAGTTGGTTCAAGTTTAATATAGCTATTCCAAATGGTCGGTTCTTAGAACACAATAGGATATTAGATGCTATCACTCGACATACTAATACAAAACAGATATTTACAGCTGGTAGCATTAGAGAAACTATTAATGTATCAATAAGACCTTCTAAAGCTGATATTGAACTGTATTTATTGAGTATGGTCAAAGATAAAACTCTTTCTATAGTAGATCCTAAAGCAAAGATCAAGCGTTTTACTTTAATAAAACAAAATAAGAAATAAATATGCTTAGTATAATAGTTTTCTTCTTTAAAATAGAGTGTTTTAATAGTATTAGAATTAAACTTAGATATTAGATTTAGTGATATTGATTAGGAAGTTATTTAAAAAAAATCTGACTTTAGCATTGTAAAATAAAGCGCATCGGGGGTACTTTACAAATATAAGGCAAAATTTATTAAACAAATATAAGGCAAAAAAATCTGACTTTAGCATTGTAAAATGAAGCGCATCGGGGGTACTTTACAAATATAAGGCAAAATTTATTAAACAAATATAAGGCAAA
>CAZWEF010000132.1:0-3567 GCA_964632125.1 uncultured Erysipelotrichales bacterium | reverse complement strand
TTAAGTTACTTTGGATTGAAAATGGACCAGCCAATGTCTCTGCTTCAATTGTATCAACACCTTTAATGATCTCAAAAGACAAATGATTGGATGCATCACTATATGCAATCTCATTTGCAGTGAGATAATCTTTTAGAGCTTGGTTATCCATAAAGAATTGATAGGCCTCAGGTTGCGATTGACTAAACGTATCTAGTTGATTCTTATATGTCGCAATCACACCCCAAAACATGTATTGGAAATAACGTTGTGCATCAACTTGATTATCAAATGTCCAATTGGATGGCTCAACTTGATTCCCTTGATCCATGATTGTAGGCCATTGATTAATATTTTCCCATTCAAAAGAAGGACTCTTTGCAAGCATATACCTTAAAACACCAAGTTGATTTGCATTTATTCCAAGTGTGTTTTCAACACTAGTTTGGTCTATAACTTGAGTTACTGGATTATTATTTGTGACATGAGAATTAAAGTCAGTTAAATACCCAACATAACTCCCATGCCCATCATCAACAAATACTTCACCATGTTCAACAGCTGTTGTACTTGTAAGTTGGTCAAATGGTCGTGTTCCACTCACTTTAATTGATTCTCGTTCTTCACCATGAGTTAAATTATCATCCATGGTCGTTTTAACAGCTAAAATCATACCATCTGTATCACTAGTGAATAAGACATCTTCCATATTAACTAAATATGTCGTCACATCATTCGTCACTGAAAATGAAATTTCTTCAGAATAAATGCCTGGTAAAAGTTGTACATAAAATGGTTGATCTTCTAATACTTGCGTGATGATATGACCTGATTCATCAACAAAATAATAGTAGTTAACATTACTTTGAGTATAATAATAAATTCGATTCAACTTTTCTAATGTGAAGGTTTCGTTTAATTTTTGTTTTATTGAGAGATTACTACTTATAGTATAAGGCCCCAGTTTTTCGGATCCCATCCCTTGTGTTGCGCCATGATAGTCTATGGTTATTTGGATATCATCAAGTTGTTGGTCGTGCTCAACCTCATCTACATCAAAAAATGATACAAAGCTTGGATTGGATTCAATAAAGTGATATGCATCAGGTCTTAATTGTCTAAATCTATCCAAATCATTTTTAAATAATGCAACTTGATACCAAATTAAGTACTGCATATACGTATCCCCACGATCAAGATCTGCCTGGTCAACCCATTGGTTTGGATCTTCAACACCAAATTCGGTTTTAATGATAGGCCATGTCTCTTGAGATTGGTACCAATGTAATGCTGGAGCTTTTGAAAGCAAAAATCTTAATTGATTTAATTGATTGGTTGTAAGCCCAGTGATTGCTTCAATATCTGTTTGATCTGTTACAAGTGTTTGTCTTGTGCCAGTTTGATTTGACTGATCATAAGCCAATGAAAAACCGACAAAGTCGCCTTGTTCATGTTTGATATCAATTTTACCAACAGTTGATTGTATATCAGTCTCATAGTCATTTACTGCGAATAATTGTGTTAAATTGCTCATACTTAAAGCTGTGATGACAAAAGCGATGATTATTTTTTTCATATTGTTCCCCTCTTTGCTTTCGTTCTTTTTAAGTTCAATTCAAACAACTCCCGTATTCATCTTTAGATGTGTCTTTTGCATCACCCTATATGCAATTTTAATGACACGTCAAGATTAAGTCATGTCCTCCTTTCTCATCATAGAATTATCTAGTCATTATTTTTATATATAATAATTGACTATACAATTCTATTTGACATCATCATAACATAATCATTATGTTGTGTAAACACTTTAAATATTAATATCTAATAATTAATTATGTTAAATGTTGAATATTTGAAAATTAAGTTATATATGTTCGCAAATTTGATGATATTACCTTTTAAATTATCTATATATCACAAATGTTGCATGCGATAATTGATAAAGACAACCAAATAAAAAAAGACCGAAGTCTTTTCTAATCATGTATTGGTAACTTATGCAGTAATGAACAAAGTTTTTTTGTTGTATTGGCATTGCGTATTGTCAAATGTGATGTATTGTTTTTAGAGACATAGCGAAACATCTTTGATTTAGAAAAGAAGGTTATGGGTGCCGTCCAGAAAATCATTGATTGTTCAACATAAATCAATTCAATTGCATCATCCAGGTCACCTAATGCCTTGACAACATCTTCAGCTTGAAAAGGTTCAATCACGAAGATACATTGATGCTTTGCATATGGATCCTGTCCCCACCAAGCTGGCACATGCTCAAGAGTTTGACATAAAGTCGATGCTTCAACAATGCTAATGTCAATTGTTATTTGAAATGTTTCGGTGCATGCTTTTTGGCACATGGATTGAATTGTATCTGGTTTTAAATCAGATACAAACAATACATTGCCACTGTTTATATAAGTTGTCACATGCAAAAAGCCTAGCGACTCAAAACATTTTTTTAATGTCTCCATCGGTACTAACCGCTTTCCCCCAACATTGATGCCTCGTAGTAATGCAACGTATCGTTTCATGTTATTGCCCCTTTGTGTCGTTATCTAAAAATAAGTGACTTGTTTATTTTATCAATTTCACAACAATGATCTCAGGGCGATTGAAAAGTCTAATAGGCAGAACACTATTGCCTAACCCTCTGCTGACCACTAAGGTTGTTTCGTTAACTTTATATGCCCCGCTTGTATATTTAGGTAATAACCCTTGATCTGGTGCGATGATTGCACCTATAAATGGGATTCTGATTTGTCCGCCATGCGCATGTCCAGAAAGCACTAGATCCATGTTGTATTGGCTGTAAATTTGAATTAACTCAGGTCTATGTGAAAGTAGTAATTGAAACCTATTTGGATCTGCATTTCGTTGTAAAGATTGATGTACTTTGGTTGTATTTGTTCCTTCACTATATCGACTTGTTAGAAAATCAGGATCCGATAGCCCTAGTAACCTGATGCTTCCTTCACCTTTTATTAAATCAATGTATTGGTCATCTAGGATAGACACACCTAGTTGTAGCAGTTCTTTTTTTATAAGATCATATTGATTGGACCAAGCTTCATGATTTCCTGACACATAATAAACGGGGGCGATGGTTATGGCTTCTTTAACAAATATGAGGGCTGCATTTAAATTAAATCTTCTACGATCAATTAAGTCTCCTGTCAAAACGATGATATCTGGATTTGTTTTTCCTAGTTCATTTATCAGATAAGATTGGTTGTCACCAAAAACTTTATTATGCAAATCAGAGATTTGAGCTATTCTAAATTGGTCAAATTCTTTTGGTAGTTTAGGATTTGAATAAACAATTGTTGTTGTGACAATTGTGTTGTTTTGCCATATAAAAAACAAAACCAACAAGATGCATGCAAACAATAACTTTAACCTTCTTTTAATTTTTTTATGTTTCATTGCATCACCCTATGTTCTTTTCCTTAGCAAAACAATCAACTGATAGACACAAAGACCAATGGTTAAAGCACCCGCAAGCAACACTGGATTTTGGCTGATGATACCTAGCTGTTTACCACCCATTGCAACAACAAGTGCTAGTACAAAGTAAATGATGATGTT
>CAZWEF010000131.1:0-3619 GCA_964632125.1 uncultured Erysipelotrichales bacterium | reverse complement strand
CTTTAAAAGGGAAAGGTAGTCACGGTTCTACACCAGAGCTTTCCATTGACTTAGTCGTAGTTGGAAGTCAAATTGTGCAATCACTTCAGACAATTGTATCTCGACATGTTCCTTCAAGTGAACAAAGTGTTGTTACTGTAGGTCAATTCAATATTGGAACTGCGTCAAACATCATTGCTGATAAAGGATTTTTAGCAGGCACTGTACGAACTGTGAATAAAGAAGTACGTATGTTGATTGAAGAGAGGATTAAAACAATGGTTCATTCAATCTGTGATATGTATGGAGCCCAAGTTGAGCTCAACTACATCAAAGGTTATAGCTCAGTTGAAAATGATGATCAAGCCTATGTTTATGCAACTCATGCTGCTAAAAAAATCGTTGGCCAAGAAAACTATCATGACATGCCAAAACCATTGATGGGTGGCGAGGATTTCTCTGCATATACGGAACTTGTTCCAGGATGCTTTATGATGATTGGTGGCGGAGATGGGGAAACCTATCAATACTATAATCATCATCCAAAGTTTAAAACAATGGACGATGCACTACTGATTGGATCTGCAATCCATGTTCAAATTATTTTAGATCGTTTATCTTAAGGTGACATACTGTTGTCACCTTTTTTTTGCTAAACTCATATCAGGAGGGAACAACCATGATAAATAAGACAGTTGAATTATACTATGAAAAAAAAGGAAATGGTGCACCAATTGTTTTCCTACATGGTAATGGCGAAGACCATACAATTTTTAATGAACTTAGTAGTCACTTAGAAAATCATTTTACACTCTATCTTTTTGATAGCAGAGATCATGGTAAAAGTCCAATAACTGGAGATATTCAATATGATTTAATGGCAAGAGACATTGAGTTATTTATTAAAAAACACATAAAAGAACCAGTCACGATTATTGGGTTTAGTGATGGTGCAATTATTGCAACACTTATTGCACTTGACAATCCAACTGTTTTAAAACAAATAATCTTGCTAGGATTCAATCGTCATCCAGATGATTTTGATGATAAAAGTAAGGCGTTCTTAGAAGATTTGTATTTGAATAAACCAAGTAAGCTAGTTGAGTTAATGTTATCACAACCGAATATTTCATTGGATCAATTGTCATCAATCAAGACACCTACACGATTGATATGGGGTGAACATGATTTATTTAAACAATCAGCAATCAATGATATTGTGCAAGAAATGCCACAAGCAAAAACAATCATTCTTCCTAATCAAACCCATGATAGTTATATCAACCATTCTGATATGCTTTATCCTTTGCTTATAGAACAGTTAATTAAATAAGCAATTCATTTAGATTCAACAGTTTAAATAAATCTAAAGACATGTCAGAAGCAATTGGCGACATTTTATCAGTCGATAAAATAACGCCATTTTTTAATGCGCTTGAAGCGACTACAACATAGAGTACGTTCTCATTCACTTGGTTGAAGGCTTCTTTTACGAATAGATAGTCATATCCTGGACTTTTGTAAAACACACTAAAATCATCTTCACTTAAGAAAATAATATCTTGAAAATAAATTACTTGGTCAAGTAATTTAACACTCATTAAAGCATCTAAACGCACTAGCTCAAATTTTGTAATATCTTTATGTATAACATAGTAATCAACATCAGGATTTAATGCAAGCCTACTACCATTAATCCATTGAACATGGACTTGTTTCATATCATCAACGAATAAAACATGGCCCTTAAGTCCTTTTTTCATTTTTGGTTCTCCAACCATTTCGATTAATTCAATGCATGTACCTTTTAGAAACAATTTTTTTAAGCTATCTATATTCATGAAACCATCCTTTCATTGTTACACTGATTATTCTAAAACTTAAGATGAATTCCTTTAAATAACGTAATAAAACAAAGTCATAATTCCATCAAATAACATATAACGAATAAATTCAACATAAAAAAAATATATATATTTAATTACACATATAAATTACTCAATAAACAACTGAAAAAGGTTGTATTCAATCTTGTCGTATGATATATTTTAAAAGTAAAATAAAAGGGGGAAAATAAATGAATAAGATGTTTAAACTAGTATTATCATTTTTATTGTCTTTGACGACATTGTTGTCAAGTACAACTGCATTATTTGCTCAAACAGATGATTTTGAAATTAAAGAAAAACCTACAACTATCTTAGAAGAAACCCAAGAAGAAACAACAAATGAAACTGAAGAGGAAATTGAAATTCCTGTTGTAACAGTGAATGAAGTACAAAAAGTTGCTGATGCTTATCCAGGTATTGAATCAGCTGAACCAACTATTTCTGCTGCGTCATCAATAGAAGAAGATCTCGAAGCATTACTTGCAGCAATGGATGTAGCTAATAAAACTTTGAATAGTAAAATCGATACAGCTATCGAGACGACAAATAATTTAAAATTAAGTTTTGGGACGACCACTATAATCATTGACTTTTATTATAATGTTCGTTCTAATTTCAATACATCAATGGAAACTGTGAAAACAGTTGAAGAAGTTAATAAAGCCTTAGATGAGTCAATCATGTGGATTGATAAAATGGTTGATGCAGCTCAAAATCAAGCTCAAATTGATTCGTATATCACAGCAGTTTCGGATGCAAAGTTCAAAAGTTACGATACAGTTTCGAAAGCTGCGTTTATTGAAACTACTCATAGATATGCAATTACAAGAGAAGTAACCCAAATGACTGCAGATGCTATGTATGAAATTCTTGAGAGTGATTTTCAAGTAGCAACTGTTGAAAAAATTACATCAACTGCAATTGCTAAAATTGAAGCACTAACGACACTGATGACTGGTGATGGTGGTGTTTATGTGCAACAAATATATGATGCAAAAACAAAAGCAATTGAAAGCTTTGAAGCTAATGAAACAGAAGCTATTGAAGCAATCAAAAAACTAGAGTCTATTAAAGAAGTAGATCGTAACGATTTTATTGGATGGATTGAAACTATCACATGGCGCTCAACTTTTGAATTAGATTATGTTTTGTACTTGGAGGATGTTCAAGCCCTTATTACTGAAGATAAACTTAACAAACATCAAAATGTCATTGATATTACGACATGGAATTTCATGAATGAACTCTATAAAAAAGCGCAAGAAAAGTTTGGCATTGGATCAACAAGAGCAGAAGAAATAGGGTTAGAGTTAGGTAATCTTGCGGTCACCTATGCTGGTTTGTTTTATGAATCAACAACACTTGCAGAACTAGAACAACTATTCGTCGAAGCAAAAACAGAATTAAACAATTTATACAATCAACTTGTTGGCGAAACACCAGGACCAACACCAGGACCAACACCAGGACCGACACCAGGACCGACACCAGCACCAACACCAGCACCAACACCTGTAGCAAATTCTACACAAAAACAATTACCTAGTACAGGTATGTCTGATTCAACAATGATGATGAGTTTAGGGCTTGTTTTAGTAGGCAGTGTGTTGTTTGTAAGTAGAAAGAAAACAAAACAAAATTAAGACACATTTCGTAGTGCGTCTTCAAACTAAAACAAAGAGATGAGAAATCATCTCTTTTTGCATATCAAAGATCAATGATAGACGAGAAATGTAGTTTAATGGTAGTAG
>CAZWEF010000130.1:0-3630 GCA_964632125.1 uncultured Erysipelotrichales bacterium | reverse complement strand
TGGTTGGTGCAACGCTTTTAGTCTTTGACAAACAAGGTCGCATCCTTCTTCAATTGAGAACGGATACTTCAAGTTGGGGATTACCTGGGGGTTCAATGGAGTTGAATGAAACAATTGAAACAACTGCTAAGAGAGAGCTCTTTGAAGAAACAGGGCTTATATTAGAACAGGCAAAAGTGATTTCTATTTTATCTGGACCTGAATATAACTTCACTTATCCTAATGGCGATGAAACGTGTTCAGTCATTGTTCTATTCCTAGTACAAAAAACATCCGGAGTACTTGCACCAAAAGACAATGAAAGTCTTGCACTAAAATACTTTAGTTTTGATGATCTCCCTGTATTAGAGTCACGCGCTAATATGATTTTAAACAACTTAGAACTTGAGTGCTTAGACAAATTCCGTAATAATCGTATGACAAAATAAGACAATATGGCTTATAAAGCATTCAAAGCTGACATGGTTTTGATTGATGTTAACTAAATAGTTTCTGAGAATGTACTTTCTTTGTATCACTTATTTTTTAAATAATACTTTTTAAAACAATTCTATAAAGAAGGTAAAATAATATAAAGAAAACTGTCTATGATTATATCAAAAAGAAAATAACAAATGATGATGTGCATAGTGAAACGACATCAATACCCGATGATGGTTTTAAAAAATTAGTTGTTCAAAATACTGATAAAGAAATGCGTCAAATGCACATAAACCAATTCAATGCGCATCTTTTGTATGCACAAGAAATAATCATTAAAGACACCTAAGCTATTCAATATCAGATAAGATGCGAGCACTTAATTCGCTTATATTAAACTAGCTGAATATTATCATGTTGAAATGATTGCTCACTGCCTTGATGTTCAATGACAGTTGTCCATTTATACCAAGTATTCGTTTTGAAAACTCAACCATAAAAAAATACGAAGATATCCGTTTAATTTCATTTCCTTGGAATCATCAAAGACTTAAGAATAGTCTTGCACAAACCATGATACAAGATTCAAAACAGCTTAATGACCATCACGTGGATTTCTTCCACCCAATTAGAATAGGGTTTATTGATCTTGGTTTTGACAGATCGCCAGTTAATACACTTATGCATAAAGGTGATTTTGACATGAATGACCAAAACGTTATTCACTTTGACCTATCTCCTCTGTATAACCTTATAAGAGTAAATCAAAGTATGGAGTGGGAACCCTTAAATGAACTTGTACGGATCCCTGAATTCTTTAACATCAATAAAGCTATTGAGCACAATGAATATGTTCAAAATGCATATATCAAATATTGGCAAATCGCTGCCATCTATGAGATCTCAAGATTAATGTCTATCAATAAACTCATCAAATAGTCAGTAACAATCAAACACTTATTGTCATCACTGCATTGTTTAGATAAGTGTTTTTTTTCTATCCAATAGATAATTCACATAATGATTCTTATATTAGCTTATCTTTAAAACCAACACCGAAATATTTTTGGACTGTTTAATTGCATTGACATGGCTCAATGTCAACGAATAATCAAAAAAAGGTAAATCTTAGGTTTACCTTTTAAATACTTAAACGATAATCCTCATCTTTTACCAGTTTAAGTTTTGACTTAAACAAATAAACAGAAATGAATGAGGTAATGGTTGGAATGATTATGAAACCAATAATGACTAAAATGATGTTCTTAGTATCAAATCCAGTGGTATTTAAGTGTCCTAAAGGTCCAATTAAACCAGATAAACCAAATCCTGCACTTTTACTTGTTCCAACTAAATTCAAAAATGGTACAGAGATACTGGCCATCATCCCACTAACCAATCCTGGAAGAATCATAATTGGTCTTTTTATAAAGTTAGCCATTTGTATTTTAGGAGAGCCTAGAAAATGTGCTAAGGATGTTCCCAGTCCATTTGTTGAAAAACTCAAGATTGCAAGGCTGAGTGCTACACCAGTGATACCTATATTTGCAGCAGCTGAACCGCCTCCAACTAAATTGATGGCCACAGCAACTGCTACTGTAGAAATAGGTGAAACAATCAATAAGCCAAAGAACAAAGCCAATAGTACTGACATAACTAACGGTTGCATGGTTGTAAAGAGATTAACAAAATCGCCGATAAGTAAAGTAAATTTAGTTGAATAAGGTAAGGTCCAAGTACTGATTGTTCCAACTACCACAATTACCAGTAATGGTAGAATGATGAGTTTATAGGCCTTTAACCTATTTTGTAAATTAATGATGATTAGGATGGCTATAAATGCTCCCAAAGCAGCATTTAACACATCACCTGTTGATCCTGTTAACATCAACTTACCATCTGTAAAATTGAATGCACCCCCTGCTATCATTGTTGTAATTGCTAGAGTCGCTGAAGATATTGGATCAAATTTGAACTGCATGGCAATACACAATCCAATAATCAAACAAGCTAAAGATGTTGATAATGCTAAAAACGATGAAATTGTTGTCAGGGATAAAAGTTTGGCAATTTCATTAAACATCGCACCTGGTATCAATGCAATCACAATACCAAGGCTCATCCCATTTAAAATTTTAAATACTATTTCTTTTGTTTTCATATAGTCCCCTATTTCACAATATTCTTACTTGTCCCAGTTGTCAAAATATCGTATGTACTGTCAAGTCCAATTTCTACCATATTCGCAACTGCAGTCTCTGTGAAAAATGCAATATGCGGTGTAATCAATACATTTTCCATGTCCAATAAAGTTTTAAATTGTTCATTTTCTATTGTTTTATGACTGTAATCTTGATTAAAATAGCCAACTTCACATTCAATTGTATCAAGTGCAGCACCAGCTATTTGTTTTGTTTGTAAAGCCTCAATTAAAGCCTCAGTGTCAACAATGCCACCACGTGCAGTATTGATTAAATATGCATTGGGTTTCATCAGTTTAAATGTTTCTGCATTAAACATGTGCTTTGTTGATGGCAGTAGTGGTGCATGAATTGAAACAACATCAGCTTGTTCTAACAAAGCTTCTAAAGATGGTTGATATTCAACAAAATCACGATATGCTTCATTGATGTAAACATCATAACCAATAACACGTGCCCCAAGTCCTGAAATAAGTTTTGCATAAACACCACCAATTCGACTAACCCCAACAACACCTACTGTTAGTGAACGAATCTCTGGTGCCATGAGTCCTTTCCATGTAAAATCGTGTTGCGCAACACGTGGCTGTGTCACATACATTTTTCTTACTAAATTCATCGTTTGTGTTAATGCAAGTTCAGCAATTGCATTGGGTGAATATGCTGGTACATTGGTAATCATCAAATTATATTGTTTTGCATAATCTAAGTTGATCATGTCAAATCCAGCAGTCCTTAGTGCGATTTGCTTGATTCCAAACTCATGAAGTAATTGATACACCTTTTCATCTTGAATCGAAGCCGATTGTTGAATGCATACGCCCTCAAACCCTTTAGCCAAATGAACAGTTGTCAGATCAAGTGGACTAGACTCCATGGTTATGCTCACATCAGGGTGATCTAAGTTCCATTGTTCAATTGCTTTGTGTTCAACCGGTTGAACACTGTACATAATAATCTTCATCATTTATCTCCTTTATTTTAATCTTACTGTATTATTATACGTTTG
>CAZWEF010000129.1:0-3720 GCA_964632125.1 uncultured Erysipelotrichales bacterium | reverse complement strand
ACAAGCAGTTGAAGAAACACAAGCAGTTGAAGAAACACAAGCAATTGAAGAAACACAAGCAGTTGAAGAAACACAAGCAGTTGAAGAAACACAAGCAGTTGAAGAAACACAAGCAATTGAAGAAACAACTGATGAATCAATGGTTTCAACTGAGCAATTAAATGGTGGCTTAATGACTCCAATGGCAGCGATGGCTGTTACCCCTACAATAGTTAATGATTTTGATGCATTAAAAGCAGAAATTGAAGCTGCAACAACAGATTTAACGATTACTTTAAACCCAGGGGTTTACGAGGCAACAAGCGAGATAAAAAACATCAATAATGTACATATCACTTTAATTGGTGCAACTGATGCACTTGGGGCACCAGCAACCGAATTCGTTTTAAAGTCAAGTGTTATTGGTAACCCGCGCTTTATTCGTGTTGAAAAAGGCACATTAACGTTGAATAATGTTTCATTTACTGGGATTAAAGGTGTTGGTGGCGGTGTGTCAGCAAAAAATGTTGAAGCAACTAATACAGTTTTCACTAATAACTATACAACTGATGGTGTCAATGGTGGTGGCGCTATTCGTATTACAGGTGGAACCTTATTCGTAGAAGGTTCACGATTTACAGGGAATAGTGTTGCAGCAACAAGTGATGGAGGTGCCATTAGTTCCGAATACAGTGGAAATGTTTATATTAATAATTCCATTTTTGAAGCAAACGAACGTATTGGTAACAACAATCAATATGGAGGTGCCATAAGCATTAAACAACCTGGTGTGGCAAATTCTACGGTTGTGATTACGAATTCTCAATTTATTAACAATGTATTGAGCGCTAGTGGAAATTTAAGCACTGGTGGTGCTATTCGAATTTATGGAACAAACAATCTTGTAGATGTCTTGATTGATCATGTCTTGTTCAATGGCAATTCAGCACCAACATCTACTCAAAATGGTGGTGCCCTTGCTTTTATGACAGTAAACAAGTCACGTGTTAGCAATTCAACATTTATTAACAACAAGTCAGGAAAATACGGAGGTGCTCTTTATTACGAGAATTCCAAAGGAACACATGAAGTAATCAATAGTACATTTGTCGGAAATACAAGTGGTGCACTTTATGGTAATACGACTGTGTATGCATATAGTTCTACTGCGACTATGGATTCTTCGACTTTCATTGATTCTACTTTTGGTACTAATGGAACAACACCTTATATTACCATCTCAAACTCAATTGTTGCCGGTAGAGCAACATATGCTTCGTCAACGATTGCTTATACTGGAACGAATGTAGCGCGTAAAACTTCAGGTGAAACAGCAGTTGTAGCATCAAATGTATTAACAGCCTATACTGCAAATACTTTAGAAAAAGTTAATGATACGACTTATGTGGCGCCAATTATAGTTGGTGGTCCTGCCTCTAAAGTAATTGCTGATACGCGCGTACTTCCTGATGGACAAAATGGCGTTGCGCGTAAATCACCAATGAGTGATGCAGGTGCTTTTGAAGCGAATAATGTTTATTTGGTCACTTTTAATTCGAATGGTGGTTCTACAGTTGCAGATGAGTCAGTTGAAGAAGGAAATCAAGCAACATTACCAACAGAACCTACTTTAGCACATCATACTTTTGCAGGATGGTATACTGATCAAGATACATTCTTAAATGCATATGATTTCAGTCAACCAGTTAATGCGAATTTAACATTGTATGCAAAATGGACCATTGATTCATTCGATTTAGTATTTGATATGAATGGATCATCACGTGTGGCACCAGATACACAGTCAGTCGCTTATGATACTTTGGCAACAAAACCAGTAGACCCAATGAGGGATGGCTATGATTTTGCAGGTTGGAATACGCTAGCAGATGGTTCAGGTGAATTCTGGGATTTTGATGTGAATCGTATGCCAGATAATGCCGTAACACTATATGCGCAATGGACACCAAAAACATATAAGGTCGTTTTTGATGCAAATGGTGGAACAGGTTCTATGTCAAATGAAACCTATACTTATTTAGAAACAAAAGCATTATTTTACAACGAATATACGCGTGATCATTATCAATTTATCGGATGGTCATTGACACCAGTTGGTATTAGTATGTTTAGTGATCATACTGATTTTACATTTGATTTAACTTCGGATGTGACATTATATGCACAATGGGCAATCAATGAACATACATTGCAATTTGATACACAAGGATCAGACTCACCAGCAATTGAACCACAAGTACTTGCTTATGGATCAAAAGCAACATCAGTGACAAATCCAGTGAAAGCGACATATACTTTCAATGGATGGAATACACAAGCAGATGGTTCAGGTGAATATTGGAACTTTGATGTAAATACAATGCCTGATGCTTCGGTAACACTATATGCACAATGGACAATCAATGAACATACATTGCAATTTGATACACAAGGAGCAGACTCACCAGCAATTGAACCACAAGTACTTGCTTTTGGATCAAAAGCAACATCAGTGGCAAACCCAGTTAAAGCAACTTATACATTCAATGGGTGGAATACGCAAGCAAATGGTTCAGGTGATTATTGGGATTTTGATGTAAATACGATGCCTGATGCTTCTGTGACATTGTATGCACAGTGGACTAAACATGACGAAATTGCTACTTTCACATTGATGTTCAATTTGAATGGTGCAACAGGCGTAGCGCCAGAAAGTCAACAATTGTTGTTTGGTTCTTTAGCAACACAACCAGTTGTACCGACTCGAACTGGTTACCGTTTTGTTTCTTGGAATATGCAAGCAGATGGCAAAGGCACAACATGGGATTTCATGAGCACAACAATGCCGAGTCATGCAGTTGAATTATTTGCGATTTGGGAAGCTGATTCAAATCCAGTTCAAAGTTTTGTCTTACATTTTGATTTAAATGGTGGTACCTCATCTACACCTAGTGATCAAATACTTAAAGTAGGTGACTTAGCATTAAATCCATCAGTTCCAACTCGAGATGGGTACACATTCAAAGGATGGAATACAAAAATTGATGGTAGTGGACTTACATGGGAGTTCAGCACATCAACTATGCCTGCAAACAATGTAACTTTGTATGCACAATGGTCAGAAAATAAAACATTACCTGATACAGGGATGGCAAGTTCAATGACTTCATCTGGTGGCATGTTAGCCTTAGCAGGTCTTGGTTTACTAGCATTAAAAAAAAGAAGAAGAAATGATTAAATCATCTTGTTGTTAACTGATCAAATAAAATCAGAATTTACAAGGAAAAGGCTAATTTCTATTTAGAGATTAGCTTTTTTAGAGCTTAATCATAATTTAAAAATCATGAGAAGTGAAGTATTAGAAACAATAAACAACTATATTTTCATTCGACTTATACATCATTTTTTTAAGCATTAAATTGATAAAAAATGAATAAACATATAGTAGTTGACCCTAAAAATTAATTGTGTTAAACTGTTATAAGTATGTGAATTATGTATGTTATGTAAAATGGAGGAATAATATGTTAAAGAAGATTTTGAAGCTGTTTCTAGTCAGCGTTGTTTTGATGTCTACATTGAATCTAGCCGCTTTGACTGCTACTAAATTTGGAGAAATTTGGAGTGACCAATTAGGTACTGCACAAAGTGATGGATTTAAAAGTGTAATTTTAACTAATGAAGGTAATCTACTAGCAGTTGGCCTCATTGGGAACTCTGGTTTACCTGATGCTAAAGGTG
>CAZWEF010000128.1:0-3772 GCA_964632125.1 uncultured Erysipelotrichales bacterium | reverse complement strand
TAATCTTCATCATTTATCTCCTTTATTTTAATCTTACTGTATTATTATACGTTTGCCAGTAAACGATTTCAATTATTTTTTCTAAATTGCGAAATTATTTGCAAATGAAAAACAAAATAAATACATACTTATGTTGTTTTATTGCCAATGGACTTAGCCATTTCGTTAACTTAATACTTATCATAGGTGAAACAAAACTTATAATTGATATCAAAAATATATTAAAATAAATGCACTGATCTTTTAATAGTTTAATCTTTTAGCAATGAATTCGTTTAAGATCTCAAAAATTTGTGATGACTTTCGTAAGTTGATGAGTCATTTACTATTCAGTTACTTTTATTTATTATAGTAGAGAAATAGTTAGGAGGCGTGAACACAATGAAGAGAAATTTGGTGGTAGAAGATGAACAAGCCTTACAGTGTACATTTGTAAAAGGGTTGCAATTATTGTCATTTCACGAAGAAGCTGCAAGTGACAGTAAAGAGGCATTGAATTTATACTATGAATATCAATATGATTTGGAGAAGCTAAACCGAGAACTCTTTTATCAAGAGCAACCTCTAAGTTTAATCCGTATGGAATTTGAGACTATGTCTTTGCTTTTAAGCAATCGAAGACAATGTTTGGAGAGTGACAAGCTAATGGATCACTTGTGGAGAGATGATAGTGGCACGATTGATAAGTTAAAAGTGTTAATCAAGAAGTTGAGAAAGAAATTGCTAACAAATATAGTCAAAAATAAATGGGGGGTCGGATATTATGTTTCGAAAGATGAATACCATTAAGGCTCGTATGACTTTCTTATCATTGATTATTATGATTGTTACTGTTTCTAGTATTGTGCTAACAGAGTATCTCCTACAACGAAGCGTTAATGCTCTTATGATTGACACGTCAAGCTTTAAATTAGAGGAAATTCCTGAGGGAGAACAAACAGATTTAAATAATAAAGCTATTTTAGCTCAAGCAACCGAAGTGTTTAAAGCTAAGCAAGAAAGAAAGTTTGTTTATCTTATTATGAGTAGTAGTGGTATTTTATTTTTAGGCATCACATCTATTTATTTATTAATTCGAAAAGAATTACAACCACTTGAGAATCTTCGTCGAGATATGGATCGAATGGATTTTAAGAAAAACAAAGAACTTTTAGTATTACAAAGTAAAAGAACTGAAATTGTTAGTTTAACAAACAGTTATAATCAAATGATTGAGAATTTAAAGGAATCTTATGATCTACAAAAAAGGTTTAGTCAAGATGCTGCACATGAATTAAAGACCCCTATTACAACAATGAAAGCATCTTTACAAGTCAATAAAATGATACATCCTCAATATGATGTTGAAACAAAAGAATTGTTGGATGTCGTTGAAGATCAGCTTGCAAGAATGGAACAGTTGGTGTCCGGATTATTGACTATCAGTAATCAAAAAGAGCTAAGTAAAGAAACAATCGAAGTAAGACCCATTTTTGACAAACTCATTCAGGTCTATCAAAAGAGTTTGAAAGATAAAAACATCAAAGTGACAATAGAAGGTGACTGTCAACTATTAACAAATCGTAGTGTTTTAACGATTGTGTTAAAGAACTTATTTGAAAATGCAATTCGTTATAACAAACTAGACGGAACAATTTTTATTCAATTAAACCAAGATATCATCATGACAGATAGTGGTGTTGGTATCGATAAAAATGAACAAGAACGTATTTTTTCACCATTCTATTGTGTAGATGAATCACGCTCTAAATCTTTTGGAGGGTTAGGACTTGGTTTATCCATTGTTAAAGAAAGCTTAGAACAGTTAGGATTCAATCTTTTGTTATCAAGTGAAATAGGTGTAGGAAGTACCTTTCATATTGTAACTAATCAATCAAGTAAAAAGGAACAATAATTGTTTCTTTTTTTAAGTTTATGTATAAGTTACTTTTTAATTACTTTTCTTTTTTATAATGCAAGCATAAAGCACAAGGAGGATTTAATATGAATTTATTTAAGTATGCATTACAGAATCTCAAAACATACAAGTATCGCACAGTTATTATGATTGTGACTTTGGTGCTTGTCACAACAGCTAGTGTTGTTGGTATTTCCATTCAGAGTGCAACTCATGATATCGCTAAAAAATATCGTGATCAAATTGGTGCACAGGTTAACATAGAATTAGATGCTAAAAAAATGATGAATGCGAAAACGTCACCCCAAAAGATTAGTGCAGAGCAGTATGAAAAAATTGCACAGTTGGAGTATGTTAAAAACTATAGTTATTTAACTGAATTAATGATTGGTTCAAACACACTTAAAGCAGTTGGTGAAGATACGCAAAAAGGTGAAGATCAAATGGGTCTTGTCCTTGAAGACGAAAATGGAAATGCAGTTAAAGCTCAAACCCCTAAGATTAGACTAATCGGCGGTGCAGGAAATGCAGATTTACCTGAGTTCAGAGATGGCTCACGCAAACTCGTTGAAGGAGAAGCACCAAAGAATAAATTTGATGCCATGATTAGTAAAGAATTTGCTACATTAAACAACATTAAAATTGGTGATACAATTTACCTAAATGATGTTAGAGGTAAATTGGAGCAAGGCTACAAAGTTACAGGTATTTATGAAGACAATACAATTGAAGACGGTGGAACAGGTATTGACATGCCTCTATTCAATCGCCGTAATGAAGTTATCACAACGTTTGAAAGTGCCATGGCTTTGAATTCAGAAGGCATCAATCAAGTGCGTGCAACATATGAGATTAATGATCCTAAAGACTTTGATGCATTTTATCAAGCAGTTAGAGATTTAGGTGTAGGCGAAGATTATAACATTTCAATTGATCACAAGAGCTTTGAAAAAGCAGTTGGACCAATCAACAACCTTAACTCAACTGTAGGCTACTTTATGATGATTATACTTTTAATTGCTGCTGGCGTATTGATGTTGCTTTCAATCCTATCTGTTAAAGAAAGACAGTATGAAATTGGTGTTCTTAGAGCCATGGGTATGAAAAAAGTAAAAGTTGGACTAAGCTTCATTGTTGAATCCGTTATTGTATTGATGATTGCTCTCGTTATAGGTTTAGGCATTGGTAGTGTCGTTACCAAACCAGTTGCATCATCACTTTTAGAGCAACAAATTACAGCTATGGAAAAAGCCAATGAAAACGATGACGGTAATACTTCATTATTCACACCAGATCGTTCAAAAGATGTAAAAACAGTTGATACCATTGACACATCAATTAATGCATTGGTCCTTGTTAAAATTACATCACTTGGATTTGGGATTATCATTTTAACAAATATCATTAACATTATCTATATTATGAGATTCCAACCAATGGAAATCATGAGAAAGAAAAATTAGGAGGTACTAACATGTTAGAAATTAAAGAACTTAGTTACACATATACAGGAAAAAGTCATGTTCTTCGAAAAGTCTCTGCAACATTTGAAAAAGGTAAGTTATACTGTATTGAAGGAAAATCAGGAAGTGGTAAAACAACATTATTATCACTGATATCGGGCCTTGATCGAGTTAAGGAAGGTGATATCTTAATTGAGAATGATTCACTAAAAACCATTGATTTGGATTACTATCGTTCAAATAAAATTGGTGTTGTTTTTCAAGCATATAATCTTATGATGCAATTAACAGCACTTGATAACGTATTATTATCAATGTATATCAGTAAAGTAAAAGCGTCCTCGCATGAGCGCTATGCATTGGATTTATTGATGCAAGTAGGTATTGATGAAGAAAAAGCAAGAAGAAAAGT
>CAZWEF010000127.1:0-3877 GCA_964632125.1 uncultured Erysipelotrichales bacterium | reverse complement strand
CAATTGGTGAAAAATCATAAGTATCTCCATCATTGCCGCAATCAACAATTCGCAAAAAATCATCAAACTGATCATCCATTGTCGTAGCCACTAAATGACTGTTTACAACACTAAACGAAACAAGACTATTTGATATTTGATGTACTTTGTTTTTAATTGGTTTTTTTGTTTGATCAAACGTAAATGTTTGATAACTCATTGCATTAAGGTTTGTTTGAATAGCAATATCGTGAATATAATAACCATCTTCTTTAACATAGAAATTCCCTTCCGGTTTTTCTAACAGGACATTTTGGCGTGGCTCAACAAATCTTGATTTAACGATTGCACTTGGCACATCAAATGCAATGGCATCATATTGAGTAAGTACTTGAATCATTTGAAATTGATTTGTATGTTGTTGTCGCGTATTGAACACCAAAATTTCATTTTCTTTTATACGAGAACCAATCATTTTTTTAATTAAATTTTCTTGTGATTTTGCTAACTCAAGTGCCCTTTTATTGCGATTCATAAGATCTAAGTAAACATCATCACTTACACAGCCAACCATTCCATCGTGTGCCTGACCCTCAAATAGATAGCACCAAGCTTTCCACACAACATTTTGTGATACTTTGATGTTTTGTGCCAGTGCGATTGCCAAAAGTGGTTCTAGTCGCTTGATTAAATAATGTTCAACTTGATAAGATGATTGCTTTAAATCTGCACGTATGGCTCCACTTGTTCTATGCACTCGTGCAATTTCTACTTCACGAAATTCTCCATTAAATGTCGGACTTATTGAATCATCAAATACTTTAAAATAAGATTCATAGTCTGAGAATTGAAATAGTGGTCCATATTTATGTATCTTAGAAATGAGTGAAGGATCAATATTATGTTGATCATTCCCAACTGGCATGAGGATAGCTTTTTGAACCGTCCTTCTTGAAATCTCAGCTAATTTGCTTGTCATTTCACTTATAAACACTTCTGTCGTATTTGCTTTTTTAAAAGCACCATAACCACCAATTAAAGCTACAGTTTTAATGTAATCACCAGATTTAGATTGCCATTTAAAGTAAGGATCAAACCCTTCTTTTGGTACTCCTCGCCAAAGAATGCACCCCTCTAGTCCAAATCCTTTAAAAATCATTGGCAATTCAGCCGTAAATCCAAAGGTGTCAGGAAGATAAGCAATGTTCATGTAATCTCCTGCTAGCTGTTTGCATTCATATATACCACAATAAAGATTGTTTACAATCGAAAGCCCGTGAACATAAAAAACATCTGTTTGGGTGAACCATGGTCCAATTTTCAATTGATGGTTTTTTACAAGTTTGAGTATTCGATCTTTAAAATTAGGATTGATTTCTAAAAAATCCTTTAAAATAGAAACTTGCCCATCTAAACAAAACACATATTCCTTATTTTGTTCAAGTGTGTCAACGACATCTTTGACGACATGATCAAGTAATACTAAAGAATCGCTTGTGGTAAAATACCACTCACGATCCCAATGTGTGTGTGCAACAACATGAACCTTTTTCATTAAACAACACTACCTTCTGCATCTGATAAAAATGCATCTTTACTTAATATGGCACCAAGTGAAACAATCAATGTACCTACAACGATAGCCAAAACATATATAGGCCAACGATCAACAAGTAACCATCCATATATACCTGAAATTGGTATTTGGTTTACAGCCCCAAGTCCTACAGCGAGTGCTGAAGCGATTGCACACCCTGCCATATTAAACAAGACTAATAGTTTTGGATTTGCCAAAGTAAATGGAATCGCACCTTCTGAAACGCCTACGAGACCCATAATTAAAGATGCACTTCCTGCATTTTTAAATGATTCACTAAATTGATGTTTTTTCAGTAATGATGCAACCCCATACCCTAAAGCAGGTACTATAATTGCAACTTGTGCTGCAGTATTTGGACCATAAACACCTGACTCTAATAGCCCCATAGCAGTTACAACTGCTGCTTTATTGACTGGCCCACCTAAATCAAATCCGACCATTGCACCCACAATCAATGCCATAACAATTGCTGATGATCCATCTAAGCTATTTAACGATTGAATCAAGAAAGTATTAAGCATACTAAATGGTGTTCCAACAACAAATTGAACGATTAACATGGTCCCAAGAACTGAGCCTACTGGAATTAGAAAGACAGTTGCTAAAGATGCTTTGGCACCATTAAATTTTAAATGATCCACAAGATATTTAGTTAAATAACCAGCAATTAAACCTGCTGCTAAAGCACCAAAGAACCCCGAATCAATATTTTTAGCCAACATACCCCCTGCAAACCCACTTGCCAAAGCTGGTTTATTTCCAATAGAGTACGCAGTAAACCCCGCAAAAACTGGTAGCATTAAACCTAATGCTGTTCCTCCAAGCCCATCTAATGTATGGAAAAACCCGAGTAACCCTTTACCTGCATGACTTGCATCCCAAATATCGGTGACATTAAAAGCCATCCCCCCAATACGAGCAATACCCATAATCACTGATGCAGCAATAACAATTGGAATCATATATGAAACACCTGTTAAAATATGTTTTTTGAAGTAAGACTTTTTAACAACTTGCTCCCCTGTTTTAGCCGCTATTGCATCTTCAAACACTTTAGCTGGATCCTTAATTGGTGCTGCTACTGGACAATGATATACTTTTTTATTTGCAAAACGTTCTTCTTCTTGAACATTTGTTTCGACAGCAAAAATAACCAAATCTGCTTCATCAACCTCTTTTTGTGTGAGGCGATCCTCAATTCCTTTTGCCCCTTGTTTTTCAACTTTAATCTGGTATCCAAGTTTTTTCGCTTCTTGTTCTAGTCGCTTTGCGGCCATATAAGTATGCGCTACCCCCGTTGGACATGATGTAATCGCTACAATTTTCATAAAATCCCTCCTTGATGCTATTCTATCTTATTGTAACTTTTTTTACAACGTGATATAATGATTAGTGTAAAAATTTATGAAAGGGGTATATTTTTATGAACAAACTCAAGTCTACCATTAGATCAAACTATAAGCACTTAACTGATACCAATAAACTTATATCCGATGTTATTTTAAACCATGATGGTGAAATGAAGTATAACATTGCAACACTTGCTTCTAAGTCCTTTTGTTCAAATAGTGCTATTATCAAGTACATTAACTACTTTGGTTATGATTCATATAAGATTTTTGTAAATGAACTAAATAAAAATCATTCAAGTCAAATTGAATCTTTACTTAATTCATTTCAAATTGTGGAAGAATACTTCAATAAAAATCATATGCACATTGATCAATTAATTGAATCACTTAAAAAAGCAAACAAAGTTTACTTGTTTGCTGCGGGCCAAAGTCAGCTTTCTGTTATTGATTTCATGTTAAAGTCTAATAAAATTGAGCGAAATAAATATATTTTTGAATCCAATATGGAAACACAACGATTATTAATTTCTACAATCTCATCAAATGACTTGATTATCTTTGTTTCAAATAGTGGAAATGCTAGAGAACTGCTATCGTTTAACACTTTGATTTCAAATGAAAAAATCTTAATAACAAATAGAAGCAACTCTAAACTTGCCCATAGTGTTTCTAAAGTCTATAGTTTAGAAAATAACTTTGAATCTCCTCTAACTTTTAAAGACTATAGCTATGAATCAAAGTATTCATTGTTGTATTTCTTTGATAAGATTTTTTTTAGACTCTATGGAGATTTAATCTAAAAGTATTTTTACAATTTAACATCTAATGAAAAACGACACACGGTCGTTAAACAAGTATCTCTTTTGCAATCAATAGTTTCTCTTTTTTACTCAGTTTTGCTCTTTTATCTAAACGATAATCTTGTCTTCTAACAGCGTCTAATATC
>CAZWEF010000126.1:0-3886 GCA_964632125.1 uncultured Erysipelotrichales bacterium | reverse complement strand
ATGAACAAGGAATAGACTAAGTAATTGAGTGTTTGAAACACTCTTTTTAATTTTGTAAAAAAAACATATGCGCATGTTTATAAATAAAGTATAATAGAGATAATAAATAAACATGTAGGAGGCTAATATGGCAAAGATATACGATGTGATTCAGTATGAAGGTGACAATACGACATTTATATGGAAGCACCCAACAGTTGATTTTAATTCAGGGACACAGCTAATTGTCCATGAGTCTCAAGAAGCATTATTTTATATGAATGGTCAAGCACTGGATTTATTTGGTCCAGGGCGTTATACGCTTGAAACGCAGAATATTCCTTTAGTGGGTAAGTATTTAAATCGTCCGACAAATGACATATCACCATTTCATTGTGAAGTTTATTTCATTAATAAAACAATGCAAATGGGCATCAAATGGGGGACTGATTCAAAGATAGAGTATATGGAACCAACCTATCAATTTCCTATTCAACTAGGCGCAAGCGGTGAGATGATTGTGCAGTGTGATGATGCACGTTTGTTTTTAGTTAAGGTTGTTGGGACTGAACCAAAGATTAATCAAGATATGTTGGTTCAAAAGTTTAGAGCTTTTTTAATGGTTCATTTAAAAACTTATTTAGCGACGTTGATCAAAGAAAAAAACATAAGCGTTTTTTCAATTGATGAACAACTCGTTGACATCTCAATTGCTTTACAAGAAAAACTTAGCCATGATTTTGGACTTTATGGCATAAAACTAGAGCGTTTTTTTGTCACAACAATTGTGAAACCAGAAGAAGATCGTATGTATCAAACATTTAAAGCACTCCATTTTAGACAATATGCTGATGTTGCAGAAGCTAAGATAAGACAAGAGGTGGGGCTGATTGATCAACAGACTTCTGCGCAAAGAATGGTGATAGAAGCCCAAGGGTTGGCTCAAAAGCGTTCCATGGAAGGATATACTTATCAAGAAGAACGTCGTTATGATGTCGCTGAAAAAGTTGCTGAAAACGAAGCGACAGGTGAATTTGCAAACATGGGAATAGGTCTTGGCTTAGTAGGGGGTATTGGCGCACCAATGGGACAAGCTGTCGGTGGTATTGTTGGTGAGTCATTAACTCAAATGGCATCCCCTCTAACACTTACTTGCCCATCATGTGGTCAAAAGCAATCACCTCAAGCACGTTTTTGTTCTAATTGTGGACATGCACTAGGAAAGGGTGAGTGATGATGAATAAGTCAAATAAAGCAATACTATTAATGGGCTTATGGGTTGCCTTGTTTAGTTTAATTATGCTTGTTTTACCAGTAACTAAAAATGCTGTGTTTTGGGTATCTTTTGGATTTGGATTGGTAGGGTTGCTGTTTGTTTACTATGTGATGTATCAATCAATAAAAGGTGCAGATTCAATCAAAAAAAGGTTCATGAGAACTTCTGTTATGCTTGCAGCTTATCAATACTTAGTGTTACAAATGATCTCTTCTTTTGGCTTTGTTCTTTGGTCAATCATTGGGGGTAACATACCTTTGTTTATTCCAATTATTTTAAATGCTACTATTTTAACTTATGCTGTTACAAAAATCATTTTTATCGATGAAGCAACAAGAGAAGTTGAACGTATTGATCAAGAGGTAAAAAGTAAAGTCAACTACATCAAAGGCTTAGCACTTGATGTGGATTTTTTAGCCAGTAAAACCAATGATGATGACCAAAAAATAGCGCTTCAAAACTTAGCCCAGTCATTACAAATGAGTGATCCAATGAGCAATCCATCAATGCTTGAACAAGAACAAATGCTTGAACAAACGATTGTATTATTAAAAGTAGCGGTTGAAGAAAAAAACGGTGATGTTTTAAAGCTAATTGAACAGGCAAATATTCAACTGAAAGAACGTAATAAACGTCTTAAATTGTTAAAATAGGGGGTAAATATGATAGCATTCAAGTGCAAAATGTGCGGTGGTGATGTTGATATAAAAGATAATGAAAGTATCGGAACATGTAAAAGTTGCGGTTCTAGAATGACAATACCTCGCCTTGATACCCAAAAACGAACCAATCTATACAATCGTGCCAATCATTTTCGCCTATTGAACGAGTTTGATGAAGCGACACGTATTTATGAGATGATTTTAGATGAAGATGGGACAGATGCAGAAGCCTACTGGGGGTTGGTACTTTGTCATTATGGGATTGAGTATGTAGAGGACCCTAAAACAAAACTAAGAAAACCAACGTTGCATCGTATGCAAAAACAGTTAATTACGCAAGATGCTCATTATTTATTGGCGATTGAACATGCAATGGATGGTTATACGAGATCATTTTATGAACAAGAAGCTGAAGTGATTCAAGAGTTGCAAAAAGGTATTTTACAAGTTGCGAGTCAAGTAGAACATTTTGATGTGTTTATTTGTTACAAAGAGGAGACAGAAACGGGTCAAAGGACGAAGGATTCTGTTATTGCAGAAGAAATCTATGAAACTTTGACTGAAGCTGGATACAAAGTTTTTTATGCTCGCAAAACATTAGAAAATTATTTAGGGAATGAGTATGAACCCATTATCTTTTCTGCACTTGAAAGTGCAAGGGTAATGCTTGTTGTTGCAACCAACGTTGCTTATGTGGAATCAGTTTGGGTTAAAAATGAGTGGAGTCGCTTTATTAAGCATATGGAACAAGACCCAAATCGTGTTTTGATACCATGTTATCAAGATATTGATATTTATGAATTGCCTGAACAACTCGCAGTCTTTCAAGGACAAGAAGTGACAAAAATAGGGTTTATCCAAGATGTTTTAAAGGCCTTAAAGCGACAAGGCAAAGAAAACAAGCCAGTGATTGAACAACCTATACAAACACAAGTGTTGCCAACAGTTGGATCCTTATCAAAACGTATCGCGATTTTTCTTGAAGATGGGGATTTTACAAGCGCAAGCGAGTATATCGAACGATTATTGGACCTAGATGCTGAAAATGGTAAGGCGTATGTTTTTAGATTAATGGTTGAGTTTCAATGTAAGGTCATAAGTGATTTGCAATCTTTAGGGAAACCATTTAATGATTCCCCTAATTATCAAAAGATTATGCGTTTTGGTGATGCTGAATTGGTCAAACAAATAAGTGATATGAATCAAAAGGTGATAGATCATTACAATAGCTCAAATCAACGCATTCGTGATTTAATTGAGGAAGCAAAACTTGCCTATGAAGAAAAGCGATATGGGGATGTATACAAACATTATCTTGCAATAGAAGCATGCAAACAAAATCCCAATATGATTATTCCAGAGGACTTTACCGTTACCATTCCACCAACAACAATTGTTGTTGCACGTATGGATATTGATAAAAAGCTCAATGGTTTTACAGGGAACATTGAAGTTACATTTAAAGAAGACGCAAAAAGGTTCAAATGTCTTGATTGTACGAGAGATGAAGCCAACTTTATCATCTTACAAGAAGAGAATGAGATAGAAATTGTGGTTAAGTTTAGCGTACTTAAAGAGGTTGAACCATATCAAAAAACACTTAGGGTGCCACTTGGTCATAAAACACTTATTAAACTAGGTGTTGAGCGTGCCGATCGTAAGAACAAATTTTTATTGTTGTACATTAAAACATCTACTGAGGATTTAGCAGTTGTTGAACAAACAGTAAGAAAGAATGCTTGTTTTGTGGCAAGTTACGTGTATGGTTCATATGATGCACCAGAAGTATGGATACTAAGACATTTTAGAGATGATGTCTTAAATCAATCCATTGTAGGTAAATGGTTTGTTAAGACATATTATTTAGTAAGCCCGAAACTGATAAAAATGCTTGGTCATCATCGTTTATTCAAACAAATAAATCGTTTTTTGCTTGACCGATTGGTTCATTTATTGAGGAAGAACGGTA
>CAZWEF010000125.1:0-3937 GCA_964632125.1 uncultured Erysipelotrichales bacterium | reverse complement strand
AGATACGCAAATTAAGTTTTATACCCATGTGTTACAATTTAACTTGACCAGGACACCCTAAATTGCGCATGATTCGTCCAATTCGTCGTCTAGATATTGTGACGCCAACTGAGTAACATGCTTTCTTCAAACGTCGTGTCCCATAACTTCTTCTATTTTCTTTGAATAGCTTCTCAACCAATTGAGTATCGGAATCAATCAAATGCTTCTTCTTTGTTTCTTTATAATAGCTTGCACGACTTAATACCAAGTAATTGACAAATCGTACTGATTGCGTACTTATGGCGATTGGCTCGAATGACGTTTATTTTCGTCCCATAATCAGTGCAGCTGAATGCCTGTGCCCTTTAGGGTATAAAATATCAACTTCCATTCGCAGATGTTTCAATTCCTTCTCTTGTTCGATCAATCGTTTTTGGTCTTCAGTTAAATTATCTGCATGTTTAAACGATTGGGTAGTACTATACTGTTTAACCCAATGATTAAATGATGATGATGTTAAGTCATACTCTTTGATTATTTCACTTCTTGGTTTACCATTTTGAAACAGTGTCACCATCTGTAACTTAAACTCAGCTGTAAACACTCTACGCTCTCTTCTTCCCATTTATCATTACCTCGCTTTTCTTTAGTATACCACATGTCCCTTATATTTGTTGTCTACTAAAGCGTAACCCATCCAGAACAAATAAATTTCCGGCCTTTAGAGTTTCATAATTGCATAAGCATCTAGAAATATTTTTGCCTGTAGTGGCTTATAATAACATAACTAATGTTTAGTTAAATATACTAATTTTTAGCTCGATACTTTTCCACTTTACAGATAGACAAGTATTTACTCTTATGGTAAAATCTTGTAAAGAACACTTTAATAAGGGGACAATATGGAAAAAGATAAGTTTAGTATATGGTTAAATATGAATTCGCGATTAACAACAATAACGAAGAAGAATTATGTTGGAGCAATTGGTAGGCTTTCAAGATGGGCTTTAGAACGCAAGTTAATTTCAGTCAATTTTTATGATGTGGTGGAATTGGAGGTATTTGATCAGTTTCATGATAATTTAAGGAATTCTGAGGAATTCTTAAAATTTAATGACAGTAATAATGGGACCTATAATGCAGCTCTGAACTATTATCGAAAATACATCATTTATTTAGAAAATAGTCAAGATGTAAATTTAAAGTCGAGTGATATTGTTGAAGTTCTTTCTAAAATTGTTTTGAATAAAAGGAATCTAATTCTTAGAGGTGCACCTGGAACTGGTAAAACTTATTTGTCTAGAGAGATAGCTGCTCGTTTAATAGGTTGTGGTACTGATGATTTATTTAGTTGCAATCAATTTGAATTTGTTCAGTTTCATCCAAGTTATGATTACACGGACTTTGTAGAAGGTTTAAGACCTGTCCAAATAGATAATCAAATAGGGTTTGAAGCTAGAGATGGGATTTTCAAGTCTTTTTGTAAGCTTGCAAACTATGAAAGCAATGGTAGTTATTCACTATTTAATCAATACTATGATATGTTTTTAGAGGATCTAGAATCTGAAGGTATTATTGAAGTTTCTAAACTTAAATCTAATGTTACTTTGAAGTTGAAATTGAACTCAAATAGAAATTTAAAAGATGTTGAAACTGGGTTAGTTGTCACAAGAGATAATCTTATAAAGGTTTGGCAAGGTTTTTTTGCTAGAAAGAGTAAAAATGGTCAATCAAGAATGAAGGCAATATTGAATTACATTAAATTGCAATATGGACTACCAGAGTTTGATAATAAAGACTCTATAGCTGAAAAGAGAAGGTACGTTTTTGTAATTGATGAAATTAATCGTGGTGAAATTAGTAAGATTTTTGGTGAACTTTTCTTTTCAATTGATCCTGACTACCGTGGGATTAAAGGTTCAGTTTCAACTCAGTATGCCAATCTCTTTGATGATGAAAAATTTTACGTTCCAGATAATGTTTACATCATAGGAACCATGAACGATATTGATCGTTCTGTAGATACCTTTGACTTTGCAATGAGAAGACGTTTTAATTTTGTTGAGATTTCTGCACTTGAATCACAAAGAATGTTGACTAATGAAGCAGTTAAAAGTAGAATGACAAGATTGAATGATGCTTTAATTATGTCAGAAATAGGTCTATCTAATGACTATCAAATAGGTGCAAGTTACTTTCTTGAGCTTGATAGGAATCAAACGGATGTTGAATCATTGTGGGATTCAAAACTATTACCTCTTTTAAAAGACTATTTTAGAGGAGAAATGCAAATGCAGGAGAAAATCAATAAATTAGAATTGAGTTATTTTGGAGAAGATAATGTTCCTCAAGATTGAAGATAATTCTATTTTAAATACAATTGAAGCAAATCATCCCCTTGTACATAATCTAAAGAATAAAGACCTTAGAGAACTACAAAAAGAGGGTTTAATTATTTTTCCAATGGATTTAAGTGAATCCGAAGATTTAAATGATAAACAATATCTATTTGAAGAATCAAATGGAAAAGTACGAACAGGTAATGTTGTTGGTAAATTAAAAATGGGTAAATCAGAGATTGATATTAGTTCAAGATTTTATGAATCCGTACATAATCAAGATTACTTTATAGATTATATGCTTCAAAAGGTTTTGAATTATAACGTAACATCTATTAAAGTTAATTCAAGTGAAGCTAATCAATACTATGACTTACTAGTATACCTATTTCCTTTTTATCTTAATGAAGCCCTTAGAAAAGGTGTTTATAAAGAATATGTAAAAAGAAATTATAATGATGCTTACTTGAAAGGTACAGTTGACGTTGCAAGGCATATTAAAGAGAACATTCCTTTTAATGGAAAAATTGCATACAAGACGAGAGAATTCAGTCTAGATAATTCAATTACGCAATTGATTCGACATACAATTGAAAAAATCGAGATTGAATACAGTGGGAAATTGTTTTTAGACAAAGTGACTAGGGCAAATATTCAATTAATTAAAAATGCTACTTTAAGCTACTCTAAGCAAAATGAATCAAAAATTATTCGTTATAATTTAATACATCCTATAAGACACGGTTTTTATGAAGAGTATCGAACACTACAGAAATTATGTTTGCAAATTTTATCTCATGAAAAATCAGGGTTCGGTATTGAGCAATTTGAAATACAAGGCATTATCATAAACGTTGCATGGTTATGGGAAGCTTATCTAAGTATAATTATTGGAAGTTTATTTGTTCATGCGGATAACATTAAGAGAACTGGTGGTATCTACGTATTCGAAAATAGAATAGGTGCAATCATGTATCCCGATTTCTATATTGAAGATAATATTGTTTTGGATGCTAAATACAAGGCAATGGGAGAAAACAATGGTTTTATAAAAAGAGAAGATCGCTACCAATTGATTACTTACATGTATCTACTTAACGCTCGAAAAGCTGGGATTATATATCCAACGAAAAACGAAACAAAAGTTATTGAAAAAAAAGCTCTTAGAGAGCAAAAAGGGGAGTTGTTTAAAATTCCTTATAGTATACCTCAAGATTGTGAATCATTTGATGTTTTTAAAACTAGAATAAAAACAATTGAAAATAATCTTTTAATTCAATTAGATAAAGTACTCAAAGAAAATTAGTGCTATATAATATTTGATGTGTGGAAAAATCCTACAACATTTTTAGAATAATAACAGGACATAACGCACTAACAGCTATTAAAATGTTTTCGAGGAACTGCAACAGTTTAGTTGACAAGTAGTTAAGGCACGTGTCATATTTGTTGTTCAAACTTTTAAGGCGTCATCATAAATTTAGTATGAATACGTTCATGTATATAATAATTACTAATGTAGTTGGTAATGAGAACTTTCATCTCTGCCTACGTTTATGACTGTCCTGGTCAAGTTAAATTGTAACACATGGGTATAAAACTTAATTTGCGTATCT
>CAZWEF010000124.1:0-4032 GCA_964632125.1 uncultured Erysipelotrichales bacterium | reverse complement strand
GAGTTAGTTACCCAAGATTTGCCTTATATTTGTTTAATAAATTTTGCCTTATATTATACCAATTTTCGGGTTTTCAGTTGTTAGTGTTAAGGAAATTTTTTTAAATAACTCAGTGTTTTGTCCAGCACGCGTTAGTTATTAAATTTTTGCTTAATATTTCTTTAATAGTTTTCCCTTATATTTTAACGGTCCCCCAAGTTGCCTATTAAATAAAAGGCGATTATCAGGAAAATTTTCCCTTATATTTTAACGGTCCCCCAGGTTGCCTATTAAATAAAAGGCGATTGTCAGGAAAATTTTCCCTTATATTTCTTTTATTCTTCTATTATAATCATCATTAATATCGCTATGCCATGATACTTATAATACTAATACAACACATTGACCGAAAGTATCTCTTTATAATAGAGAATTGTATATATCTTAAATATGATTGGCTGTTTAAATAAAAAATCAATCTAGACTGATTTAAAGCCAAAACACCCTTTAAAAATTTGTGATCAGTATAAATATAAAGGGGCAATACCTTAAGAGGATAATAAAAATATATATAATCAGACACAATAATACAGAATAGATATAAGGAAGATATACAAATATATAGTATATTAAACAAGTATAAAAAGGTTTCAAACAGCCTACCTTAACTTTTATACACATCATAACCATTTTAAAACCGTTTCCCGCGAGATGCTCTATTTTAAGGTTTACGACGAGATACTTTTAAAGTCTCTATCTGATTAAAGTGTAAAATTTTTCACCCCTATTTCCACAAATTTGGAAGATTAAACCTGTTAATTATTTTAAAAAGAAAAGAGACAGTTATTTAAAAGCTTTTTATTTTATTTTTCTACTAGCTTAAAGCGTTTTATCTTTGATTTAGAGTCTATCATTGAAAGAGTTCCATCCTTAACCATGTTTAATAGATACAACTCAAGATCAGGCTTGGAAGGTCTAAGAGATACAGTTATATTTTCTCTGATATTGCTAAGCGTGAACGGTTGTTTAATACTAGTATATCTATTTATAGCATCCATTATTTTATTATGATCTAAGAATCTTCCATTTAAAAGTTGTATGTTAAACTTAAAGTAATTTCCATACTTATTCACTGGCGATATAACTAATTTCTCTTCTAATTCATTTATTATGCTATTCCATATATTAGTTTCTAATCTATTTGACATCTTAAATAGATATTTTCTTGCTTTGGAACTATTAAAGACTGAATAACCATACTTTTTGAAAAGTTTATCTTTATAGAACATCACCTTATCTTTATCAACTTCTATTTCTGATGCATTATATGTTTTATTATCAATATTTTCATTTATATCATCTGGTTCTATTTCAAAAGGATTGAGATCATTATTAATATAGCAGTCGTTTATTATAGAAGTAGTTTCAATGATATGCTCAGTTTCAAAGGCAATATTATTCTCATAGTAATCTAATTCAATTGTAGCAGGCTCAAAGGGAGTATCAAGATAATATTCAGCTTCATTAAGTACTGGTATATTATTGAATGACCAGCTATTAAGCTCATTTATATCCAGCTCCTTTCTCCTTGCTGCTGGAATCACTGCAAAGAATATATCAGCATCAGAAATATCTTTGAAAGCATTGGCATTTCTATTATACCAGCTTTCAGAATCATTCAACAGTATTGTATTATAAAGATCTTTCATTTCTAAACTCATATTTATATCACAAGAACTGTGATACTCAAGATGCTGAGAGAAGCTGAAATCAGAAGGAGTCCATTCTCTAACTCTCTTCATTATTCTATTGAAAGTATTTCTATCTTTTGCAAACTTGTTCAAAAAGGAAGTTCTATTACGAAGCCAGGAAGAAGATCTAGTCATATGGAAACCATATGCAAAGTCGTCTGACAAAGAAGAGAACTTTTTAGCACTATTTTTATAAATAAATAGACCGTTTATCAGTCTTATTAACTCTTCTTCTGTTGCACTAACTGTGGAGTAAGTCTTTGATGCCAGTTTGTCAATGTCTTCAATCAGTTTTGCTTTACTTTTGGAAACTAACTTATTTTTATATCGAGCTTCATTTCCATATAGTAAGTTAACTGTTGAATTTGTTTTTGACTTTGGATCAAAGACTGACTTCACTGCAACTCTCTCAAAGCAAGCAACTATCTCATTCACTAGATCATCATTATCAATTGAATGCAGATACTTTAAAGAATCAAACACCAATGTAAGCAAGTTTGATCTGCCTTTTTCGTCTTTTACAAATATTTGAGGAATTATATCATAGGCAGATTCAGATCTTGCATTAACCACTTCATACTTTACATTGTGGTTTGATTCTTTAGAAGCATCTGCATTCAACTTGTTGTAATTAGATATGATCATCTCTATTTTGGATGCAAGAGATGATGCAGAACTATTCCATATCTGTAAGAAAGCAAAGAATCCATCTTTAAAGCCAGTACTCTTATTTTTATTGTTCTGATCAAGTCTGTTATAAAGAATTATATCATCTATTATCTTCTTTATTTCATGGCCACTTAGAGATCTTCTTATTGCTCTAGTGATACCAGACACATTGATTGCCTTTAAAGATACATAGTCATTTAGAGATGGATAGTCTATATAATCACGAATGGGTTTGTTAATAAGAGGAACAGATGGAGATCCTTTTATATAACAGTTGATAAACACCAGTTCAGTTATTACCGATGTTACCCAGTTCTCCGGACTATAAAGAAGCATATCACTTGCACCACCAGACATGATCAGATCATTGAAAGCTCTTATATCTTTGGAAATGTAATTGATGAACACTTCGCTTTTCAATGATCCGAAGTTGTAATTCATAAGATGAACTTGCATCTTAGTAAGCAGTACAGGATACTCAGCCGGAGAGCATCTGAATTCCATTCTGTATGGGAATTCTTTTATGAACATCTTACTGTACTCATCCATCAATGAATCATATAGAGATACAGTAGCGGATGATTTGCTTCTACGGCCGAGTATCACATTATCAAAAAGCCCTGTTTTCAAAAGATATAATGATTTAGGAGTTTTATAAGAAGACCTGGAATCATAGTTGAACAGCCGCTTGATAGAAGAATAAAAATTGATCTTGTCAGTACCAAGATCTCTACCAAGGGCTGTTCTACTACCAGTGCTTCCAACGGTCTTCTTATTTAAATTTAATACTGCATTAGATATAAAAGGCAGGTAGTTTGGAGTAACATCTATACTTTTGAACAGATTGTTCTTAGCAAGAGTTATCCTATCTTCACCTGCCGAGACTGATATGCACACATCTATTTTCAGCTTCTTTTGTTCTTTCTGTTTTATAACAGATGAAAGCTTCTTTTGGATCAGATCTGCATTGCTCAAACTTGTGATTGTATCTCTCTTGTTTCCAAATGTCTCTATGTAGATGAAAGCCTTTTCCTTCTTTAAGCTTCTTTTTAACTTTCTGAACAGATCACCAGAGTTGTCTATTACCAGTGGGCCTTTCAGAGTTTTACTTTCATCATCACTGTCTTTAGATGCAACAGTCTTAATAAGCTGAACAGTTCCAACTGATCTGTTCTCAGAGCTGATTGCAGAGCTGACAGCTAGAAATACTCTGCGCTGGAACTCTTCGGTGTCTATTCTTTTCACCTTCGATACCACATAGATATCGAACACTCCAATAGGTGTATCTGAGGTGCCTAGTTTGGAGTGTGGTAGTCTTTTGACCAGATGCTTGGAGCCACGCGCACATCTGACATAATCATTGCTCTTGATCATGTTACCAGGTGTTCTCACAAAGGAATTAGAAAGATTTAAGCTAATATTGCACTTGAATGCTGTGTGGAACCTGTTCATCTTAAATGGTCCAGCCACAGCATCCAAGTCAAGTGTATAGTTCATAGGAATATGGGCAGGAACGCCCGGGATCCCCAACGACTGCTTATTCTCATCATATCCAGACTCTCTGGAGACAGTCAAATGATCCCGGGACGCATCTCTGCAGTTATCAGGAAGCTCAACTACAAAATTACGCATT
>CAZWEF010000123.1:0-4034 GCA_964632125.1 uncultured Erysipelotrichales bacterium | reverse complement strand
ACTTGTTGATACCCATCCCCAAGGTAAATTACCATAAGCATTATAAATATTATCGTTGTAATTTTGAGGGCCATAGGTAGTTGCACCGCCACCAGAATGTGATGCGGTTGCAATAAGAGCAACATTGGTTTGCCCGAAGATATTGCTGTTTGTCAATAACACAACTGACAAAACCATAAGAATTTGTACAAATCTTTTCATGAATTCAAATTTAAAATTATCACAAAATCAAGGTATTTAATCAAAATTGAAAATTTCCTTAACAAGCAAATATACTACAAAAATAATAAATGCAGCATTCAGTAAAAAAAAAAGTACTAATCAAAAACTCCAATATTTCAAGATTAAATACCGTAATTAAAACTAAACAAATATCTCTTTACATTTTTTGAATTTAATAGAAATTACTAATTTTGTGATGAAATTCAACTAATTTTAAAAATGATATAAATCAAATCTGATGAGCTTAAAATATTATTTGTATCCCGACAAATTAATGCCTGAAAAAAATCAATATTACGCTAAAGTTAAAACAAGCCATGTTATAACATTTGATGAAATTGCAACTAAAATATTACAAAGGGGAACAACCGTTAACAGAGAAGATATCATATCGGTTTTATCATTGTTTCAAACGGTTGTGCAAGATGAAATATTGGACGGAAATAGAATCAATACACCTTTTGCCAATTTTACTCCAATTATCACGAATAGTTTTAGCTCAGAAACAGAAAAATTCAATCACGAAAAGCATGAAGTTTATATTTCAGTATCAGCAGGCAGCTTATTTAAGAAAGCAATAAAAAACATTAATGTTGAAAAAATAAGTAAGATAACAGCCAGACCCCAAATTATTTCCTTCATTGACACGATGACAAACGAAAATAATAAAGCAAAAATTGGAAATCTTTTTAAGATAACAGGAACCGATTTAAAATTTGGAGAAAACGAACAGGAAGGTATCTTCTTTATTAAAACTGAAACCAATAATAGCTTTAAAATTGAACAAATCGGGCAAAAAACAAGAGGTTCGCTGATATTTAATCTACCACCATTGATGTTACCAGGTATTTATATGATTGAAGTAAGAAAAAGTTATACAAAAGATCAGATAATCAGGAAGGCAGAATATCATTTACCAGTTGAAGTAATTGAAGCCTGATATCTATCGTATTTCCCTGAACGTTTGAATTGCATATTAAGACAATCAGGTTTTATGTTTAACCACATTATATTTCATCTTCATACTACAAGCAATATGTATTAATACTATAGACAATTTGTCTGTAGTATATAAACAATTTATCTGTAGACTACAAACAGAATGTTTACAGGGTACAAACAAATTGTATGCAGACTAAAGACAATTTGTTTGATGACTACAAACGAAATCTAAATGCACTTATCATTTAATCAGATTGCCTTATTGAATGAAATTTGCTGCATTACTAAATCTTTTCAATTGTATTTCAACTGTAAAATAATTCCATGATCAACAGGCTATTTGGTAAATACTAATTGCTATATTGGCATATAAAAATTACATTAAAAACTTTTTAAGAATTACTTCAATCATACAAAAAAAGGCTGCCCTAAGGCAGCCTTTTTCAATATTAAAACCCTTTAAATCTATTTGTTCAAAATTAATTTTTCAAGGTAAGTGTTAGTTTCTGTTTGAACTTTGATGAAATAAACACCATTGCTATATTTGCTTAAGTCAACTTCAAACTGAGATGCTTTGAGTTCACCACGGTTCAGAATCATCAGTTCTTTGCCCATCATATCGGTAACACTGATAACAACATCATTGCTTAATGGCAGATTGATGTCAATAGCTACATTACCCTGTGTTGGGTTAGGATAGATTTTAACACCTTCATCGGTACCTTCTTCAATATCTGTTTCAATGTAGAATACCTTGATGATTTGGCATACTTCTGCTGAAACATTACCACTTGGGTCTTTTGCCTGATAACAGATATGATACAAACCATCGCGGTGTTTATCAAAATTGCTGTCCATGGTAATGGTCAGGTCTGACACTTTGTAGAAGTTATCAGAAACATTATAGCCTACAGGTGTGGCATCTTTCAAATCTTGCCATCTTTTCAAAATCACATAAGGAGATCCCTTCAATGTAAGCACAGGTGCTTCTGTGTCTACAACCTTTACTATTCTTCCAAGAATTTCGCTCTTGTTGCCGGCTTCATCCTTAGCAGTATAGAAAATGATAAAGTTTCCAAGCTGATCAGGTAATTCATTCGGGAATTTAGTTAAGAATGATCCCCAACGATCAATTGTAAATCCTGAAAGAGAATTATCTGTTATATTCAGACCAGGATCAACAAACTGGGTTAACACTTCGTGTTCAATAACGTCACCACCCATGGCTTCAATAACAGGAGCTGTACTATCCCATACAATTACATTACGTGTAATGATATTAGGTCCGTTTCCTGAATAGTCAGTAGCAGAATAAGACACAACATAAGTTCCAATTTTACTATTGTCGACCAAACCTGAAACTGTATAAACTACCTTGTTGTTTGGCCAGTAATTGTCGCTGTAAGTAGCACCCGGATCAACAAATGTTTTACCAATTTCAAGATAGAAAGGATTGCTGCCATTCAATGTGATATCCGGTGCAGCATTATCAATAACAATAATTGTACGTGATTTCATATCGGAAAGTCCTGCTGCATCTTGTACATAATAATGACGAACATAAGTACCAAGTTTATAGACATCAAGATTCCCTGAGATCTGAACTTTACTTGTAATATCACCATCAGCCAGGTCATGTGCATGATAGAAAGTATCGTTGAAAGGTTTGTTTACACTAACATACAGCGGATCACCACCTTTAAGTGTAATCATCGGAGCTGTTTTGTCTTCAGTAATGTAAACAAAACGTCTATCCATGTCACAATTTTCCAGTGTATCGAAAGCATTGTAATATACAAACTGAGTTACTACTTTATCAGTAGTGACCATATTTGATGTAGTGAACAATGGTTTTCCTTTGAATACGTAATTAGTAATATTACCCATGATGTTGTCAACAGCAGTTGCTCCATCATCAGTATAAGGATAACCAACTTCAACATAAGCAGGATTACTACCAGTAATGAAGATTTCCGGAGCAACGTTATCAGGAGATACAAATACTCTGTAATCTTCAACTTCACCGAACTGTAAAGGTCCGCAAGGTGTGTTTGGATAAGCACCATAAGCAGCACTGACACGCATCATGGTAGCACCTAAATCAGCAGTAGCTGGTACTAAAAATGAATCAGTCCATTTCAATGCACTGAAATTATTTCCACCGGCAACTTCTTCACCCGGATCAGTAAGATCACCATCATTGTTCCAGTCAATCCAAACTTTAACATTCAGATTGTTGAAATTGGTAGCACGTTCTAATGTAATGTAATACATTTGACCCATATACAAATTAGTAGAAGCAACATTGGTAAAGTTAGAGTAACCTGTCATACCAACATCACTGGTGTTATCAATAGTACCGCAAACAACACGGCTAATACCCATATCAGGATGCATGGTCATCACCACAGGATTGCAATATGTTTTAGGTTTGATATAGCAAATCTTAGTTTTTGAAGTTGTCCATGCAGTATTTGAGTTACCCATAGTTACTGAAACATCATAACATCCGGTATCAGAAAAGATGACTCTTGGATGTAAACTATTTTTGCTAAATCCATCTGCAAAATAGAAAGTAGAAGGAGTGATAGTCCACTCTGTTTTGTCGACACAAGACATTAATGTTGTTTTAGCAGAGAATGTTACCATATCCTGACCCACAACCGGAGCTGTAATATCGGCTTCGATATCACCGACAGGTGCAGCCTGAGGATTAACTAAAATAACTACTTTTTCAAAAGTGTCGATACCACCGCAATTCTGAGCAAAAAGCTTTGATTTATACATGGCAGCCAAACCCTGGAATGATGTATTAAATACACCATCATAAGCACGGCTGTCAATTATTCCGTTACCGTCAAAATCCCATG
>CAZWEF010000122.1:0-4053 GCA_964632125.1 uncultured Erysipelotrichales bacterium | reverse complement strand
TGATTTCCTTTTTTTATGCAAATTTTCTACTACCCACTAAATTAGTATAGAACCTAAAAAAAATGAGCCTAGGCTCACTTGATAAAATGGGGTATTAGATATTTTTTTAAACCCAACAATAAACGTTGTTTCAATGCCATTAATTTTGACAGGCACTGGGGCATAGAGGTAGTCTTTATTGGTCGTTAATGATAAATAAGAAGAAGGACCTGTTTGTATCAATAAATCTTGTGTATCCTTAACTAAAGTTCCTTTTAAAACAACTTCACCTCTATATCTAATCTCTACATCATTTGCTTGCCCAATGACAAGCTGATAATTGCTACCATTGGTATATGTGCCTGGACCAACATGAACAGTCTTAATCGCCTCTAAACGCATGATTATGGCTAAAGATATAGATAGTATTGTCATGAGTGCAATTAACAAGATTAAAACCCTTTTTTGAGTAAACATTTCAATACCTCCTTTATGGTTTCATTATAACATAGTCATAAACATAAAAAAAGAATGCCTATGCATTCTACAACAAAGCTTTTAATTTTTGTCCTTGGTAAAACGAAATGATGGCAGATAAAATAGACAACAAACCAATAAATGAATAGAAAATTAAGGTTATACCTGTAAGTAATGCACATGTAGAAATGATGGTCATCACATGATAAGCCTTTTTAATATTCATGGTTTTTAGATGACGATAGGCCATAAAACTTAATACCCATAAAACGATCGTCATAAGGACTGTAAACCAAACAAAATTATCAACATTGCCATATTGAGATGAATTTCTTGATTGAACAACAATAATCATGACGATTGCATAAAACGAACAATTCATTAATACGGTCATGATAAAGTTTTTTTGCGTTTCTTTGTACAAATCTTTAAAACGTTTATTTTGTAACTTCGACATTGAAATAAAAACCTCCACCCAAATCTTTTTTGATGGCTGATTTAATGATTTGACTACCAGTTTGATCATCACCTAAAGAGTCTTCAAAATACAACTTAATACCTTCTTCCTTAACAAAAGTAAAAGTATGGTTATCTTCTTGGATACTTAACACAAGTGCCTTAACATGTTCTCTTTTTAGTGGCATATTGACAATAATCATTGTTCCACCTCCTTCTTGTAGTATAACATACTTATGTCTTTTTTTGAACAAAAACAAGCAAATAATCTTGTCTTTTGTAAGCGTTTTGATATAATGAATTCAGGAGGATATTATGAAACTAATTGTAAACGCAGATGATTTTGGTATTTCAAGAGCAACAAATTTTGGCATTTTAGATTGTCTTCAAAATGGTATCTTAACAACAACAACTTTGATGTGTAATGCACCAGGAACAATGCATGCTATAGAGCTAACCAAACAGTATGATTTACCTATTGGTATTCATCTTGTTGCAACCATGTTTAAGCCACTAACAGATTGTTCAAGTTGGACAAAAGAAGACGGCACATTTGATAAACAAAAATACATGAGTGAAGGTCATGTTGTTTCAGAACAACAATTAAGAGATGAGTGGTTTGCCCAAATGAACTTTTTCATTGAACACGTTGGTAAAAAACCAAGTCATATTGACTCACACCATCATGCGCATATGCAGCCACATGCTGCCAAAGTGATTCAAGAAATTGCTGATTATTATCAACTACCAGTAAGAAACAAGAAAACACCATATGGAGAAGACGTTTATTTTTATCATGAATTTTATGGCGATCATGTTGGTATTGATGTGATAGAGGATGCCATTAATCAAGGAGAAGTTGTTGAATTGATGGTTCATCCAGCTTATGTAGATCAAACATTAATTCAAGTGACTTCTTATAACATGGGGCGTTTACCAGAAATTGATGTGTTGATGAGTCAACAAGCAAAAGCATTGGTTGAAGATAAGGGTGTTACACTAATTAATTATTATGATGTACAAAAATAAGGAACGCGTGTTCCTTATTTGTTTTAGATAGCTTTATTTGATATAATAATGAAGAAATGAGGTGACTTATGAGACAATATGACTTTGCATCAATGATTAAATTAGATGAACCCTCTGAACTAGATGAATCATTAGCATCTTTAATTGAAGAAGCAAAAACAGATCCTCAAGCCATGATCACGCTAGCAAACGTTTATTTTTATGGGTATCAGTCGTATCCACCTCAATACGATAAAGCATTTCTTTATTATCAAAAGGCAGCAAATTTAAATGTACCATTTGGTTATTTTGGCATGGGCGTTTGTTTTTATGAAGGTAAAGGGACTAGTAGGGATAACCAATTGGCTTTTGAATGTTTTAGTCAAGCAAGTGATGAAGGCGTCATAGAAGCACGTTTATTTTTAGGTTACTTATATGAAGGAAAATTAATAGAGGCAGATGATGCCGATGCATTAGCGCTTTACTACTATAAAGATGCAGCAAATCATCACAATGAACAAGGTTGTTATCACGTTGGATACTGTTATGAGTTTGGGCGATGTGGGTTAGAAATTGATTATCAGATGGCTGTTTTTTGGTACAAACAAGCAGCGGAACTGAACTTTGGACCGGCTCTTGTTGCCCTTGGGCAATTGTATGCAAAAGGATTAGGGGTAGACGTTGATTTGGACCAGTCGATTGCATATCGTAAACGTGCAGTTGAGCAAGGTAATGAAGTTGCTATGTTTGATCTTGCTATGCTTTTGATTTATGGGCCTGACGATTATACAGACAAAGATGAGGGGTTAAGTTTGTTGCATGAAGCGAGTGAACTTAATTTTCAAGCTGCAAGTGTTGAACTAGCAAGACTTTATTTTGAAGGCGTTCATGTCATGCAAGACAATGATTTTGCTCTTAAATTGCTTCAAATTAAGGCTCAAAGTGATCAGTTTGAAGTGCTTTTGTATTTGGCATGGCTTTATGTTAAAGGACTCTATTTTGATGTCGATTTTGAATTAGCATTGTCTTATTTAAAACAAGCATATCGAATTGATCGTATAAAAGCGAGTTATTACTTAGGAGAATACTATCGAATTTATGCCCCAATAAAAGATGATGTAATGGCATACCAATATTATCAAGAAGCAATAGAAAGCAATGATGGTCGTGCTTATGTCCGCCTTGGAGATTATCATCGATTAGGCATTGTGACACGTCAAGATGACAAAGTAGCATTTAGTCTTTATCAACATGCAGCTGATTTGCAAAATCTTGAGGGCATGTATCGTTTAGGGCAGTCCTACGCCCAAGGTAGGGGGACAAATCAAGATTTAGACTTAGCTTTTAGTTTGTATCAACATGCAGCGTTCTCAGGCAATATAGAGGCATGTTTAAGTCTTGTTAAGTTTATTGAACAATATGATCAATATGAATTGAACAACGATGATGTCCTTGATTTACTTATTTTTGTTTTACGACGCACTAGTGAACTAAAAGACATCACGGATGCTTTAAACATACTTGAAATGTATGTCGATTTTGATACATATGATACAACAGTTAGACAATTAGCATCACATGAACAAAAAGACTATGAAAGTGTTTTACTCTACCAACACGCTATTAAAACACTCATTCAAATTGATACAGCGTCAAGCAATCATGACCACGCTATCCTATATTTACATGAGTTGAATCATACATTAGCCAAAGAATTACTGTCAACCATGTCCATTCGTAATTTAAATCTTTCAATAGAGAGTTTTAAGTTATTATCGTTTCATCATAATCGAGAAGCTTCTAGACAATTATTTTATTTTTATAAAAAACAAAAGGAATTAAAAAAAGTTGTGTACTACATGATAAAATGGCTTATAAAAAAACCAAAAAAAATATTTTGATTTTATTCAAAAGAAATTACTCAAAACATATTGACTAATCATCATGAATCATGGTATATTATTAAAGCATTAGTCAACGGAGGATTAGCTCAGTTGGGAGAGCATCTGCCTTACAAGCAGAGGGTCGGCGGTTCGAGCCCGTCATCCTCCACCATTTAAATTAATGCACATTCATTCGCCGGCTTAGCTCAATTGGTAGAGCAACTGACTTGTAATCAGTAGGTTGAGGGTT
>CAZWEF010000121.1:0-4076 GCA_964632125.1 uncultured Erysipelotrichales bacterium | reverse complement strand
CAAATAATATACCCTAAATGTCAATAACTACTTTGAACAACATTAATAATCTCTACTAATAAATATAAAATGTATAAAATCAAAACTTAACATAACGCAGAATAATGAAATATTAATGTTGAAATAAATTCTATTTACTTAATATCTAACACATTGTATTTATCGTAAAATCGAAAATAAGTTATCATTATCAGAATTATCGATGTATTCTATTAAATCGTGTTTTCCATATTTTAGTAAAATATTTCTTATAGCATTTTTATGTTCATCGTTAAATTCATATTTCACAAGTTTATTGTTTAGTTCAACACATGCTTTTTTGATCAGATAGTTAGAATTCAGTACGCAAGCATTTTCAATGCATTTTATCACAAGGCTGATATTCCCAAAATAAGTAATATTATTAATTAAATCTTCTAAATAGTAATCATCTCCTACAATTTGTTTATTATTCTCCTTCAAAAGTTCAAATACTTTATCTATAAATATTTCTATAGATTCATTATAATTCATCATGTTCATTTTATCAATAAAATATGAAATAAAACCATCAATACCTTCTTTTATAAAATGTTTTTTGAGCTTTCTCACACAGCTAGCAAGACATTCGTTATTTTTTAGTACCAAACCTCTCATTACCTTATCAACCCAAATTTCTTGCAGGTCAGTTTCTGATATTCCAGCAACCTCTTTGATTAGCTTAAATGCATACTTTTGATTATATAACTCAAATAAATACTTCAGTTGTAAGCTTTGAATAGCATTTTTCAATACTACCCTCTTATATTCGATAGCTTTCAATAAATTACTGATGAAATTCCAAAAAATAGCTTCTTTTTCTGGATTTCCTAATATTTTGATGATAAAACTATTCATGTGTTCTATTAAGTTATTTTCAATTAGAATATTTCCAAGATCTATAAGCTGCTCATCTTTTAGATCTGAGAATCTTTGAGCTAAAGATGATCTCGAAATATTATTGAGACATACTTCTATGATATATCGATCACAGCTGAAACTTTTCAAAATATATATGAACTCAGAGAAACTATTATATGATGATGATAGCTTATAAATTGTGTTTTTGAAATATCCTGTATCTATAATCTGTCTCTGCATTTCCAAGGGTACTTCAATAATTAGGGCGAGTAGATTCATCTTATTATCTATATAAAACCTATTGTTAGGTAATAAATTTATTCCAACCTGGTATAGCTTTAATATTTTCTTTACTTCCTCTATAGAAGTGTAAAGTTGCTCTATGGCCATTCTTTTATCAATAAAATCAAGTTTACTTAATAAAATAGGGAAAATTGCCCTGTAGTTTTCGTATAACTGGCTATTCACATTAAATCTATCACTAAAATGATTGTAGAATTCAACTACATCTTCAGAAGTAATATCTGAAATAATATTGCACACAGAGCACAGAGTGTTGAAACATGATGAGTTAAAATATTCATTTGAATTATCATAATAGAAATCCAAGATATTTATAAATAGGCTATATTTGATTGGCAGTTTGTTATAAATGAACATGCCTTTTAAAATAGACACAAATAACCAAGTTCTGATCTCAACACCTTCAATAGGCATTTTTGTGCATACTGATATTATTTCCATGATCTTTTTTTCATAATCCTTAGATTTGATATTATCCATTATAAACTGTGGAATATTGGAATCAGTTTTAGAAAGTACAAATAGCATTAGTGAAGCTAGAATCCTTGAGTTTTCATCCTTTATTTCTTCAATTTTAATTTGGTTCTTTAGCATAGTTTTGGAAATATCTTCAATTTCAATCAGATCTTTCAGATAGAATAGTAAATGTAGGTGATGCTTAAGAAATATTTCAGCAAAATTACTAAATAAAAGCTCCTTTATAATTTCTTCTTTGGGTAGATTTGTTATCTTAAAGGAATGAGTTATCGCCTTGATTCTATATTCTTCTGGAATATCTTGAAAATACTCAGACAAGATTAGTTTAATTGGATTTGATTTTATTTCCGTTATTTGATTGATGAATTCTATCATTGTGTCAAAATCATTATTTTCTGTTACTTGAAATGTTCTAACAAAATGTATTATTTGGTTAGAAATATTCAACTTACCATCTGGTATACTTATTGCGGAATTATGCGCTTCTGTCATATTAGATTCACTATTAAAATTATACTTCTCTATATTAAGACTAGTTGTTTTCTTTTCTATTTTTAAAATACTTGGTTGGACAAGCTTAGAAGTATCATTCAGTAAAATGTATGAAGCGATATTATCTTTGAAGCTTAGATATTTAGACAGGAAGTTTATAACTATAATTTTATACTCAGTTGGAATATCTTCTAAACTTTTAAGCAGCACATTCGCAATTTCATATTCTGGTATTTCAAACTCAGAATAATTCTCTATCGATTCTCTGCAGACAGGACAAGTGGGTATATTCTTTGAGCTCATAATAGAACTAGATTTGAGCCATTTTTCAAAACAAGAAGTATGAAATAGATGTTTCTTGTTTTTTGGACATTTTCTAACTGTTGATTCAATCAGTAATAATGGATTAGTTTCATTTATATCTGGCTTTGACTCATACTGAATCACAAAATCACTTTGTACAATCAGATCTTGTAAGCATATTGAGCATTCTTTATCGGTGTAAGCTAATCCTTGGTTGCTAATAATTTTAAATTGATCATTTGTCACTAAATAGGACAAAATACTGTTGAGTTTTTTATTTTGTGTACTTACGCAGAGTTGAAGTAGGAATATCAGTTGTAATATCATTTGCATTGGGGATATTAATAAAGATTTATTTTATACTCATAAAAGTAGTTTGCTGACAATAAAATCAATCATAAAAATCTCTGATCAAAATTTATGATCTGGTATAAAACGGTTTGATTAAATGTCAGGGAAAATACTCTTATGAGTATAATATACTTAATATACTATTAAAAATACTGAAGTAAAGTTAAATTAGTATTTAAGTTAGTATCATCCTCCTTTTAAAATAATCATTTTGAAATGAAAGTCACCAGTATACTTTTCAAATCTCTCAAAAAATTTTCCTATCAAAACTGTTATAAAATACATATTGACACCTATCACTTAGGAATACTCTTGTAAATAAGCAGTTGTCCTCAATAATATCTATTAGAACTGTATAAATTACTTATATGAATGCTCTTAATGACTAATTCAGGTCCTTTTTAATAAGATTATCAATAGAATGATTAGTCTTTATCCAACATAACTTATCTGAACTCTAACAGTTATCTTTGAAAGTCAATAGTTGAATACGTTGAGAACACACAATCTAGAATAAGAAGTTTATTTAATAATGTTGCTTACAAATGGATAGCAAATATATAAAGCATGTATGTTACAGAATATATTTACTATCTCAATCAAACAGTTAATGTTCTATAAAATCTATCGTTGTTTATTAAATACCCTTATGATGAATGTTTCTTTCGCTTCCAACAGTTAATATGTATTTAATACATGTAATTGTTATGTTTTCTTCTCAACTACGACCATAACCACTGAAATGCACCGGAACCCATCAGAACTCCGAAGTTAAGCCAGTGTGTGACTGTGATAGTACTGAATTGAGAGATCATTCGGGAACCCCAGTTGCCGTAGTTTTTGTTCTTTAAAAGAACTATTCCATTGAGTATTATCAGTTGATATTATCTGTAAATAGCAATTAGTTTTGTCAGTGCTAGGGGCTCCTTCAATATTAAGATCATCTTGAACCTGAGATATTTTAGTCATAAATTGGGGTTTAACTAACTAAATTTTTAAAGAGCATTGTCAAACTATTCAATACTCAACAGGTTTAACTGAATACTCTCTATGAAATCAAGTGCCATCTTTATAACACCTGTGTTTAGAAATAGCCATATTAACATCTCTATGCACTGGTGATGCAAAACTAAAAGTTGTCAATAAAAAGCACTATGCATGAATAGATTAATTAGATAGTTAGTTATGAGTAGCAATCAAAGACATAGTCAAACTCATTAGATTCAGACTTTTAGAGTCTCAGCACATGATTAAGAAGTAAGACTGGCATA
>CAZWEF010000120.1:0-4085 GCA_964632125.1 uncultured Erysipelotrichales bacterium | reverse complement strand
GCATAATGTCAATCAATTTATCAAATGGCATATCTGCAACACTTTTATTTGATAGCTCAATACTGTATTGCCTTTGTGTTTCATTTGAGTCAATATTAAATGTACCGTTTTTATCAACACGCTTAACAATATTACCAAATAAGACACTGTTATTTACAACATAAACTGATGCTTTTGAGTTACTATAAGACAATGTGTTTGAATCTTGATCAAGGTCTAATGTATCCTCAGTTAAAGGTCCACCTGATTTATAACCATCAATAAGTGAAGCCGGTTCTGTAAAGAAAGTATAGACGAAGTTATCTCTTAAAACAGTTTGGCTTGTACCTGTGATAACTGGGAAATTACTTGATGTTGTATCAACAACTGCCTCATATTCAAAAACAAGTTTTGTTTGTCTAAGCAATACGTTTCCTGAGTACTCTCTTCCTTTTAATTCAATTGCTTGATTTAGTTTAACCAGAATTTCATTTTTATTGTTGGTCGGATCTTGTAAGAAATTATAAATTAATTGATAATCACTTGAAGCTATTTCTACACGTGATAACTCTGTGTTGTTACCATTATACTCAGCTAAATAGATTTTCATTGTTTGATCAACATATGTCAAGTTATCTGGCATATCATCTAGAATATTTTGCAAATGAACTTTTTCCAATGGTTGATTGCGGTAGTTAGTAACTGTTACCGAGTATTTCACTTTATCGCCATCGTTAAGTTGCGTTAAGTTGCTTCCGTTGACTGGTGTCACTGCTTTTACCACATCAATGATACCAGATTTACCAATAAATTGATTTGCATTCAATTCAATACGTCCATTTGAAACATCGATAATGTCATTTTTTACTTTGAATGCATTATAGAGTTTTTGATTACTTACAATATCGCCTCTAACTTGCATTGTATAAATTAATTTAATTTCATCACCGACTTTAACAACGTTATCACCTAGGCTAATGTTAAACGTTTTATTGACATCATCAACAGTAATGTTCATTTTACTTTCATCAAAACCAGAAGGTTTACTCAATACACCAAAATTTAATTCCCTACTTGTATTAAGCTTTGAAATATTGCTGTAGTTAGGATCAATACCATCAACACCATTTAATGATCCACCAAATGGCATAAAGTAAGAATCATATGTATCAACAACTGACACACCATCTACCCAATCCTCAGTTGTATCATTTTTAATCGTAATGGTAAATGCTAAGATATCTGAAGGAAATGGTTTATCTGCTGTATTTCCTGTCGATACATTTTCCCAAAGTTTATTTCTAAAAGGTATTCCTGGTGTTATTGGAGACCACCAAAACTCACCTACTGCTTTGAGTCGTGATGTCGTATCATATAATTTAAATGTATTCCCAATTGTATGTCCCATAACGTATGAGTCATTTGTTTTCATGGTATACGTAATAACAAGTGTTTGTCCTGCTTGTAATTCAAGTGGTTGGCTTAAATTGAAACGTAATGTTCCCATACCAGGGTTTGTTGGATCAGTGTTAGTAACACCAATAATTGATTGATCAGCATAGCGACTTGTTGGATTACTTGGATCCCAAAGAACTACATTCGATAGATTATCTGAACTGTACTGGGTACTTACACCCGCATCATCACTATAAGCACTCAAATTATACGTATACTGGTCATCAATATGGTCTACCATAATTGGCGTTGTTTCTTTATTTGTTACGGTAATTGTAAACAATAAAATTTCATCCGCTTTTTTCGGGTACCCATTGGTTGTTAAATTAATCGCTGTTTTATTTGATGAGAATTTACCATCCGCACCTGTGTCTTTGTCTTTGTATGTAAAATAGGCAGTTGCTTCTTTATGACCATTTACAACTTCATTATTCAAATCTTGGTTAGTGTACTGATAATCCATACTCAATGTATTATTAAATTTAATACCACTTAGAGTCTCATCAACTTGTTTCATTGTACGGTAAGTAACTGTAGGTCCTGTTTTTACAGTTAAGCCTGCATCAACATTTGTTAAGCGGTATTCAATTGATGTAACTAAACTCACTTTATTTGCAGGTATATTAATTTTAGTTGAGGTTGAGAGTTCAGTTGGACCATATGTTGATGATGATTTTGTTCCATCTGAATATGAAATAATAACCTCTAAATTGGCTGTTACAGGTTTGTTTGTACCAACTAAATAAGTCCCTGTAGTCAGTGAAACTGGCTGAATTTGAGTTGGATCATAGTTTGTCCCAGCTACTTCTTTAAAACTCAAGAAATCCAATGCATTCTTTTGTTTATTTTGAATACCAGTACCTAATTCATATGTTACCAAGTCACCTGGATATGCTGCAAGTTTATCATTTGCTGTTCCAACAGTACCTGTATCTGCTATTTTAATAATACTTTTTCTAAGAACGTTATTATTTTGAGTCTCTGTCCCTAATTCTAAAGTATTTTTAAATGAGAAGTTAACAACTGGTAATGTTGTTTGTGTCACGACTTGATCGACACTTGCAGCTTGAACTACAGGGTTTACTGTGTTATTTGACGAAGTTGCTCTTATTGAAAATACTGGTGACGTTGCATTTGCTGTTAAAGCATATTCTTCTATGATTGCTTTAGCATTTAGCATTGCTCCCTTGATTCTAAAATAATGTTGTCTAGGTGTTAACTCTTTTGTCTTATCAGTTGACACAATTGTTTTTATAAATGTAAAAGAAGTAATGTAATCTTTACCATCTATTGTTACTTTACTATTCACAACAAAGTCTGTTCCTTCTAACAACGGCGCACCAGCATCATTTGTTATGTTTGCACTCTCAACTAATACTAATGGCATACCTTTCTCATCTAGTGGAATTGAATAAGTATTAGAGAATGTTAAATCAGATGCATACACAACGCCCAATTGGTTCGCAGCATAGTTTGGATCACTTGTAAAGCTAAAGCGAATATCTGGGACTGGTGTTGTACCAAGCGAAGCGAATGAAGAACCTGATGGTATTGTTGCAGTCACAGGCTTCCAACTAAAATTAGGAGCACTCGAGACAATACTGTTTGTCGAACTATTACCAACCGGTTGCATTGTTACACCATCATATGCTTGAACTGAAACATTTGTTACTGTCCCATCTGGCGTTACACCATTTGTAAACGGTGCCATATAAAACGAGAAACTTTTACCAGTACCTGAATAAAGTTCGGATTTGAAAGAAGCCCAAACATATTCTTTACCTTCTACTACTGTTGTATCAGTAGGGCCATTTGGACCACCACTTTTAAAATCAACAACGTCACTAGGTGCAACTACAAAACCTGAACCTTTACCTAGTTCAATTCTAAATAATAACTCTCCAGGTTGTACGGTTGTATCTGACGTTAGAGTAAAAACAGATCGAACGAGTACTTGACTACCTGAAAGCACAGTCAGAGACTCATTCAATTCTGATGAATCACCATTTGCAGCAAACGCAACACCTATTATAGAAACATCCATTGCAGTTGAAGCGGGTGTTACTTGCATTTGTTGTTCAGTTTGTTTTTCAACTACTGGCTCACTTGCTTGTTCACTTGATGGTTCTACAGTTTGCTCATCCTCAGTTTGTTGCTCTGTTTGCTGTGGTTGTGTTTCAACAGCATTAACAGGCAAAGCACTAGTCAAAAAAAGACTGAATGATAACAGCATAACCAAAACTAAATTCCCAAATCTACTTTTCATAAAATCCTCCGATATCCTTTTTTATTGTACATAAACTACATCATTATAATATATTCTACATTTTTACACATGATGAATATAACATAAGCACTAACTAAATACAACGAACTTTTCTTAACAAATAGTTAATAATCTACATAAATAAACAATAATTATAGAAAGATAGACTGAACAAGATATTTTTAGCGTATATAGTTACTATAATGTGTAATATTGTGTATATTTAATATAATACTACTTAGTATTTATTTTAGCAATTACGTCCTCCAATCCTCACTTTATAACGAAAATACATAAAATTTTAAAATAAAAAAAGCACCCAGAAGGTGCAAAAGGATAAAAAAAAGACTGGCAATGTGCTATTTTTGCTGGAGAACCAACTATC
>CAZWEF010000119.1:0-4164 GCA_964632125.1 uncultured Erysipelotrichales bacterium | reverse complement strand
ACAATATTAACTACATTGCGTTTCTATAATATAGCTTATACATGTTTATATTGAACATTGATTACATTATTTAACATTTCGTTCGATATTTGTTATAATTAAAGCGATTTTTGAAAGGGGAATAAAAATGAAACCATTATTAAAGAAAATAATGATGCTTGGATTAGCATCAGCATTACTCGTAGGCTGTTCATCTTCAAAAAAAGAGTCTGTTATGGACAAAGATACCATTCGTGTTGGGATGGAACTAGAGTATCCACCATTTGAAACAATTGATGCTGCTGGTAACCCATCAGGGTTCAGTGTTGGTTTAGCTGAGGCATTGGGCGTTTATTTAGATAAAAAAGTAGAAATTGTTCCAATGAAATACGATGCGCTTATACCATCTTTAGAGTCTCATAAAATTGACGCTATTATTTCATCTATGACCATTACAGAAGAACGTTCACAACAAGTTAATTTTTCTGATGAGTATGCGCGTTCTGATCTATATGCACTTTTATCAAGTAAAAGTACCATTCAATCAGCTGATGACATCAATCAAAAAGGTGTTAAGATCGCTGTTAAACTTGGAACCATTGCACATACATGGGCAATAAAACATGCACCAAATGCAACGATTCAATCATTTGAGAGTATTGATGCTGCAGTCTTAGATGTTGCAAACAACAACGCTGATCTTGTGATCTATGATCCTTTGTCAATTTATGCATTTCAACAACAATTCCCAGGAACACGTGTTCTTGAAACACCATTAATTGATGTTAGTGGTTGGGGTATTGCATTGCCTAAAGGTGATGGTTTGTTTAAAGAAAAGGTGAATGCTTTTATTGAAGAGGCTAAATCAAATGGTACAATTGAACAATTAAAAAATAAGTATTTACAAGAAGAAATGAAAAAATTCAAAGATTTAGGACTTCCGTTCTTCATTGATTAATATGAAGAAGCTCTTTCATTTAAGTGTTACAACTGTTGTCTTGTTGTTGCTAGGGGTTTTTGTTTTATCTAGGAATGGCTATGCAACAATATTTGCAGATGGAAAAGGATTTAAGTTTTCACTATTGTTCAATCAGTATTTACCGTTAATCATTTCAGGTTATATTAAAACAATTGTTATATGTTTATTTACCATCATCTTTAGTTTTATTCTTGGTTGGGTTTTGTTTGCTTTACAACGAGTACCTAAATCATTGTTGTTTATTAAGTACTTAACAGATGTTTTAATTCAACTTGTTGTCAGTACACCATTGATTGTTGTGATTATCATTGGTTATTATTTTATTGCACCTGCATTTGAGTTAAATGATCCTGTAACAATTGGTATTTTGATTCTTAGTATCTATAGTGGCGTTTACATTCATCAGATTTATGAAGCCAGTGTTGCTAGTATTTTACCATCACAAATAGAAAGTGCTAAGATGTTAGGGATGACACGTTTTCAACTGTATTATCATGTGATTTTACCACAAATGATGCAAAATGCTTTACCACCATTAATTGGACAAGTTTCAGGTGTTATTAAGAATTCTGCATTGTTATCATATGTCGCTATTTCTGAGTTTACCAATGTTATGAATCAAATCAAAGCGAATTCATTTATTATTTTTGAGTCTTATTTGATTTTAGCTTTGGGTTATTTACTGATTACAGTGCCTCTTATTTATTTAAGTCAGGTCATGGAGCGTCGCTTTAGGAGGGAATCATGAAACTTGAATGTCAATCGTTAGTAAAGGATTTTAAGGATGTCCGTGTCTTAGACGATATTAATTTGTGTATTGAAGGTGTATCAAGTATTGCGATTATTGGACCAAGTGGTGGTGGTAAGTCAACATTGATTCGCATGCTTGCAACGCTTGAAACTGTGACTTCAGGTAAGCTACTATTAAACGATGTTTGGGTTAATGACCCGCAACTTAATCAAACAGATTATCGTAAACATATCGGATTTGTGTTTCAAAACAACAGTTTGTTTTCACATATGACCGTACTTGAAAACATCATGATGCCATTAACTAAAATCCATCACATGAATAAAGAAACGGCATTAGAAACAACACTAAACCTACTTGAACGATTTGGACTGACTGATCAAAAAGATAAGTTGCCAAGTAAGTTAAGTGGTGGTCAACAACAACGTGTTGCGATTGTGAGAGCCATTGCGCTTGATACAGGGGTTTTATTGTTTGATGAGCCGACAAGTGCATTGGATCCTATTTTAACTGAGGATGTGTTAAATATGGTGGTTGAGTTAAAAGCATTGAATAAAGAGTTTATGATTGTGACGCATGCTTTAGGTTTTGCTAAGAAGTTTGCAGATTATGTTATTTTCATTGATGAGCATAAAGTGATTGAACATGGTCCTGATATTTTAGAAAATCCTCAAACAAAGCAACTTCAATATTTTTTGAGTAAAGTAACTAAGTACTAGTTACTTTTTTTATGTTGTGTTAAAATGAGTACAGGTGATGATTGTGAAAGAACTTTTTTTGAAACAAAAGGCATTTTATCAAACAAATCAAACAAAATCAATTGATAAAAGAATCATGATGTTAAAAAAACTAAAACAAATGATTCAACAAAATGAATCACAAATAATGGAAGCATTAAAACATGATCTTGGTAAAAGTCATTTTGAAGCATATGCTACTGAAATTGGCGTTGTTTATGATGAACTCAATACCCACATCAAGCATTTAAAAAAATGGGCAAAGCCAAAAAAAGTCGCTTCCCCTATTTTCTTTTTTAAAGCAACAAGTTGGCACTATTTTGATCCCTATGGGACTGTGCTCATTATAGGACCTTTTAACTATCCTTTTCAGTTATTGATGATGCCCCTTATTGGTGCAATATCTGGGGGCAACACAGCCATCCTAAAACCAAGTGAACACACGCCTCACATATCTCATCTTGTTCAACAAATGATGGCAGACACATTTGATGCTAGCTATTTAAGTGTGGTGGATCCTGGTCAAGGGAAAGATGTTGTAGATGCTTTACTGGATTTGCCCTTCGATTTGATTTTCTTTACAGGAAGCACAAAAGTTGGCCAAATAGTGATGGAACGAGCATCGAAACATTTGACACCTGTCATTCTTGAACTTGGTGGAAAGAGCCCTTGTATTGTTTCAAAAGAAGCACACATAAAACTTGCTGCAAAAAGGATTATTTGGGGGAAACTCATTAATGCTGGTCAAACATGTGTTGCACCTGATTACATCCTAGTAGACAGCTTAGTTAAACAAGCACTGATTGAAGCGCTTATTATTGAAATTGAAGCCCAATATGGCCCAAATATTAAAGATAATCTAGAGTATCCAAGCATCGTGAATACACAATCCATTCAACGTTTGTCTCAATATTTAAATGATGGTAACGTGGTATATGGAGGTCACTATGACATAGCCTCTCGCTACTTTGAGCCAACACTAATTGAAGTGAATGATCCATTAGCACCAATCATGACAGATGAGCTTTTTGGTCCTATTCTTCCTATTTTAACTTATCAAACATTGGATGAAGTAGTGGCGTTTGTTGAATCAAGACCTAAACCACTTGCCCTTTATTTCTTTAGTCAAGATAAAGATGACATTGAGTTTGTATTAGACCATACACATAGTGGTGGTGTAACCATCAATGACACTATTTTACATGTATCTTCGAAGCATCTTCCTTTTGGTGGTGTCGGTACTAGTGGTATTGGTGCCTATCATGGCAAGTCAACATTCCATGCATTTACACACTTAAAAGGCGTGGTGAAACGAAGTAATCGTTTTGAATCAAAATTACGTTATGCACCTTTTAAAGATCGTTTAGCACTTGTAAAAAAAATCATGAAATAAGAAAAAACACCCTCGGGTGTTTTTAAAATGCCTCGGTCATACTTACAAAAGGCACACGTGTGGCAACTGCACGAAGTCCAATCACATGAATTAATTCACTCACTGTTGTGCAACACTCTGGAATAATTTTAACCTCATAAGATGCTGCACCCTGTGAAATAGCGTATGTGTGACACAATTTTGTGTCATCATCCCACAACAAATAATCTCATGAACATCGTATTCTTTAAGTACTTGATCTAAGTTTGTTTGATAAAATGCATCAGCAGCATGTTTCACAACAGTTTGTGCATCATGCGCAAGTTCACGTACTTCTTGTTAAATT
>CAZWEF010000118.1:0-4216 GCA_964632125.1 uncultured Erysipelotrichales bacterium | reverse complement strand
GCTTCGCTTGATCCAATCATCAGTGAATGTGGTTTAACCATTTTACCCAATAAGACATATCAGGATATCGATATTGATCTATACGATAGTTTATTATTGCCAGGTGTTACCAATGTCACATCGTTGTTATTAGATGCATCGTTGTTGTCAGTTATTCGTCTATTTGACGCACACAAGCGATTAATTGGGGCTATATCCATTGCACCAGTATTGTTGGTAAAGGCTGGTATTATGGGTTCTAGACGCTTTTTAGCAGGGCTTAATAAAGATGAACTGTTAGAAGTTGGGTTTAGTCTTTCATCATTAGAACATATGGTTGGTTGGCAACAAAGTATTGATCATCCTATCTTAGATGGATACATCTTATCAGATCATATTATCACGTCTGTCTCATATGATTTTATTAAATGGGGATTGGCTTTTTGTCATCAATTAGGGATTGATGTAGCAAAGGAAAACTTTGGTTTAAACTAATTTTAATTGATTTTAATTAAACTACTTTACATTATCATGATATGTTTTATAATGTATAGTGGAGGTTCATCTATGAATATAAAAAATAACGAAATTGAAATAAGAGAAGCAACACTAAAAGATGCACCTTTATTGCTACTATGGTGGCAAGATGGTCGCTTGATGAAAGATGTTGGTTATCCGGTTGGATTAAACATCACATTACTTCAAGTACGAAAACAGTTAGAATCAAATCAAAGTACTCAGTTAATCATTATGTATCACAACACACCAATTGGTGAAATGCATGTCAAAGAAATAGAAGATGGTATTGCTACGATTGGTATTAAGATTGGTAATGTTGCGTATCAAAATAGAGGCATTGGCACACGTTGTTTAAAGATGCTTATAAGTGAATTGTTTGATCAAAACATCAAACAAATTAATGTGGAAGTACTTGGTTCAAATAAACGAGCACAACATGTTTATGAAGAAATTGGATTTAAATGTACACAAGTAATCAAAGATAATTTTGTCAACCAACTTGGTCAAAAAGAGTCAACTTTCTATTATACACGATTAAATAGAAGATTTTTGAAACAGTGATTTCACAAGCAAAAACAGTAGAGGCTTATTTAGAAGCGTTGCCTAAAGAGCGCATCCATGCGATGCGAAGACTAAGAGAAACGATTCTTAATCATTTACCAAGTGGCTTAGAAGAAACAATGAGTTATGGTATGATTGGCTATGTTATACCACATTCTATCTATCCAAATGGATATCATGTGAATCCTAAAGATCCAGTACCTTTTATGGCTATTGCATCGCAAAAACACTACATTGCTCTCTATTATATGGGATTTATGGTTTCTAAGGAAACACTCGATTGGTTTGTTGAGGCTTATCAAAAAGCCACTTCAACAAAGCTTGATATGGGGAAGTCTTGCATTCGCTTTAAAAAGGTGGATGCTATACCCTATCAACTCATTGAAGCACTTTGTCAAAAAGTATCAGTAGAGATGTATTTAGAAGCATATACAAAGATGTTGAACAAATAATGAAAACCAGTTAGGGCATATGTTGATCCACTTAGCCTTGTATTGATACCACTTAAAGAAATGCACAATTCGATGCATTTTTTTAAGTTATAATGGTTCCATAAACAAATAAATAGGGGGACCATTATGTTTGCAACACTAAAAAATGAAACACAATTTAAACGAAAACTAGTAGCTGACGTTGTCAGTCGATTTGGAGATTCACTTGATGCCATTGCTTTTAGCTGGATGGTTTATGCTTTAACTAAGTCAGCAGCCTTGACAGCAACAACATTTGCAGTCAATATTCTTGTATCTGTTCTATTGAGTCCATTTTCTGCAGCACTTATTACCAATTGGAATAAAAAGAATATCATGGTTATAGGTGATCTTTTACGAGGAAGTCTTGTTTTAATGACAGAATTCTTATTTTATCTTGGTTATTTACAACCTTGGATGATCATTGTCACAACAGCATTAAATAGCACCATTGAATCGTTTCGACAACCAGCTGGAAAAGCTGCTTTTCCTTTCATCGTCTCAAAAGAAAAATACACAGACGCCTTATCATTATCCAGTGCATTGATGCCACTTGCTGAGCTCATTGGTATGGCACTCGCAGGCATCATCATTGGTCTTATAGGTGTTACTGGAGCACTGTTAATTGATGCATTGACATTTCTCTTTTCCGCAGTGATGATCGCAACCCTTGTGATCCCTAAACCAACCATAAAAGAAAAGCTACATCCATACCTTGCCTTTAAAAAGGATACCAAGGAAGGCTTTACCTACGTTGCTTCTCAAAAACTTATTCTTTCAATTTGTTTTGCAGCAGCCATGATTAATTTCACACTAACACCAATTATGGCATTACAAACAGCTTACGTAGCTGAGAGCCTTCAGTTAAGTGCCTTGGCCTTATCCGTGATGGGTATTGCTAATGGAATAGGGATGGTATTTGGTGGTTTAGTGGTACCTAAATTAGTGAAGATCATCACTCGTTATCAATCACTAGTCATGAGCTTATTCGGACTTTGTTTTAGCATGATTATGCATAATGCTTTACCATTATTTAATGGATTTATATGGGTTGGTCTTTTTCTTACTTATTTGATTTTAGGACTAAGTGCAGGCATTGCCAATACCATTGTTCAAGTTGTCTTTATGGAACGCGTTGAAGAAGCTTTCCTTGCAAGAGCAACCGGTATTATGACATCGCTATGTATGGTAACAATGCCTATCGCATCCTTTTTATCAGCATGGTTGGTGCGTTATTTACATATAACCAATGTATTTCTAATCTTTGGTATACTTTCATTAATTGGTAGTATTGTAATTATCAACATGAAACCATTAAAAAAGATTTAATGTTAACTGCTTCAACATCAATCATTAAATGAAACAAAGGTTGATACGGTGGGCTTACCATGTTACTATGTAAGTAATTAATATAATGAGGTGATGACATGTATCAATTAGTTGCTTTGGATCTTGATGGCACATTGCTTTCAAGTCAACATGAATTATTATTTGAGAATAGAATCGTTGTAGACTATTTAAACAAACAAGGAATACGATTTGTATTAGTCACAGGAAGACCAGATCAAATGGCAGTTACTTATGCTAATCAATTAGGGATTGAACCACTTATTTTGAGTTATAATGGGGCTGTGATGAGAGATGTTGCAACGCAAGAAATCTATGCATCAACTTTCATCAAACAATCGATAATAGAAACTATTTGCGACGAATTAAATCATACAGGTATTTATTATCGTCTTTATGGACTAAACAGTGTCTATTCATTTAATTCATGGGAGTTTGACCCAACCATTAATCCATATGCACAATTTAGTCATAATCTAAAACAAGCTATGGGATTTAATATCCTATCATCTTTAGATGATTTACAAGATGATATTGTTAAAGTTGTTGCTTTTAGTGAACACACAAGTGAACTAGAAACCATTAAACTTCAACTTAGACATATTAAAGGCATTGAGATTGTTTTTGGTTCGAAAAATGGACTTGATATCAATGCTTCAGGTGTTAATAAAGGTCAAGCGCTGCTTCAGTTTGGTCAAATAAACAACATCCTGCCAGCCAACATAATAGCGATGGGAGATAGTGAAAATGATCTTTCTATGTTATGTGTTGTTGGGATGCCAATCACATTAGAAAATGGGGCACAGGAGGTTAAAAATCAAGTTAAATACATCACCAAATCAAATGATGAAGCAGGTGTTGCTTATGCACTTAAACATTTCTTTAAAGATCTATTTAAAGTTTCTCTTGAACAACATGAACTGTTACTAGTTGGTCCAAGTTATTGCATCAAACAATTTAAGCAACAATATACACAACAATATCATTGTTTAGATTTAAATGAAACAAACATTCAATTAAAAAACAATCAAATGATTGTAGTTATGGAAGAAGATAAAGAAACAAACATTGCTTGTTTAATGAATCAAGGATTTATCTATATGAAAGATTTTATCCTAAGCACAGATTTAAACTAAATGAGCTACATATACATAAATTAAATCTTAATGAATAAAAGACAACTCACATTGTTGTCTTTTATTCATTCATTTACTAAAATAAAAAAGACTAAGTATTAACTTAGTCTACATGCTTATGTTCTTTCGCTAACAAAACATCTATCATATATGTCCCGTATGAATCGGTAGGTCAAGCATGTAACCTGGTTCTCAAGATATGTA
>CAZWEF010000117.1:0-4284 GCA_964632125.1 uncultured Erysipelotrichales bacterium | reverse complement strand
GTAATGATCACAGATCCATCCTTCAACACATATTTGATGACATCTTGACCACCTAAGGTTTCTTTTGTCTTACTAACAATATCATCTTCAGTTAATTCACCTTTCTCTAATGCATCGTTTTTAGACTTAGGGGTTGTTTCTTTACTTGTGTTATCTTTACTTGATGAGTCATTATTTTTAGGTGCATTTGAACACCCGACTAGCATGCCACCAATAAGTAAAGCAACCAAAATTTTTTTGTTCATAAAATCGCTCCTTTCTTATGGAGCCATCATAACAAACAAAAGTAACGAATTAGTTATTAAAGCGCCAAGCAATCTCTGACGCAACATATTTAAATGTTTCTTCAAAAACAACTTGTTTATGAACTTCAAACACAACATGTAAATGTCCATCCAAACTCTCATAGATTGTACCTGACATTGTTCCTTTTTTAGGTGCTACTAAAGGAAAGGATAGGTGATGGGTGAGACATAGTTTCAACAATGATTTACCTTTTTTAATGTGGATGATCAGTGAGTCATCATCTTTTATTTGCTTAATAACTTTAGCACCATTATAAGTAGCAAATCGATGTTGCTTACCATTTACCTCTAATATACTAATTAAGCCATCAAAGGTGAATCCCTTCATCGGTATTTTAGCATGAGAAAAGAATAAACCATGATTTTGATGATGGCATTGAATCCAAATATACTCACTAGGAAAACTTGTGCCATAATCCTTCTCCAAATATCCAAGACCTCCATTAAAATCTAACCATTCATCATTCAACAATAAAGAACCTTCTAAAGAATGCCTCAAACTAATAATCCCATGAACACATTCCATTTGCGGTACATAAGCAAATGGACCCATAATATTAGGGCTATAAAGCGACTGATCAATCGGTGTCAACAAACCAAAGTCAACGACACCTTTTAATATACATTCATCATCAATATTCAATGAGATACGACTAGTTTCAAACCTGTTTGCACCAATTTGAACACAAAAAGGATTTTCTTGAACAATAAAAGAAGTGCTTTCAAAACGAATATAATGGGTTTCGTGATTGTGATTATTGATGATTTGAATAAATGCATGAGGATCATGCACTGTCTTAGAGATACCTGGAATGATGCTAATGATGGTACCATTTGTTGTCATAAGTTTATAATACCAACCTTCAAAATACGCTTTTCTCTTATGCCCTTGATAATTCATTTGTTTCATTGAATTCATATAAGCCTCCTATCTATAATGATCACAACACTAATTAATATCTGGTGAAATGACATCGATTAATGAAAAAAGACCATCTTCATAAATGTAAACCAAAACTTCACCATGTTTAATACGAGTGTTCAAAGGAAATTGTTGATTAATTGCATGGGCTATTTGAAACTGCTCAATAGCCATACCATGAGTTACAATCAAAACACAATGATGATCTTCTTTTTGCATAATCGTAAGAATGGCTTGAGTCATGCGCAAACGAACTGTTTGTTCTGATTCACCACCATATTGAACAAAGTAATCTTCATATGGTTTACTTGGTAATAGGGTTTGTGGTTGACCCTCAAGTTTCCCAAATGACCACTCAACTAATTCATCTAAACATGTGTATGACCCATGAACAATTCTTTTTAGTGTTGCTTCACTTCTTTTTAATGTTGAACAATAAGCATGATCAAAGACAAGACAAGCATCTTTAACATATGAGGCGAACCAATCTGCTTGTTTGTATCCGAGTAAAGTTAAAGGCGCATCAATGCGCCCTTGAAGAATACCTGCTAGATTAAGTGTGGTTTGTCCATGCCTCATCAAATACAAAAAACTACTCATGATGACTTAAAAGATCATGTTCAATAGGTGGTTCAATGGCACCAGTATAAACACCAACACGAATTGATTTTGTAAAGTATGTAAACCAAATAGCCGTAAAAATAAGATTACCAATGACATTTCCAACCAACTTTGCAATTTCACTTGACTGCATCACTTCACTCATAGAACCTGGTGCAACTTCATTCAAAAATGCATTAAGCAAAAAGTAACTCAAAACGATTGCAATAATCCGAACAACAGCAAAAACAATTAGTGTCAAACGTAAACTTTTAGCTGAATAACGTTTATACAACGCAAATAATAAGAATGCAAAAATTCCAATTAGAATAAACAATTCAAGGTAAGAAAAAAAGATTAACATATTGGATGAAAATAGATTGAGTTCAGATAAGACCGCCAAATCACTTTTTAAATTAAGCATTTGAACAACTTGAGACCCAATATTAAACACACAAAGCCCTGCAAAAAGCAATAACCAACCACCTATTTTTGAATACTTTTCATATAATTCATTTGTTATCATCATAATCTCCTTTATATACGGAGTGTCTTTTATAACTCCAAAAAGTCACTCTTTAAGATGTTTTATTAATTATACCTATTATGTGGTAAAAAATCAAGTTACTCCAAAGTTTAAATAGTGATAAAATGAATCATAAAAAACATAAATACTTTAATGGTTTAGTATCAATTCTTACACCAATCGCAAGTAAAACAGCAGTAACATGTTTATTAACAATAGCAGCATCTGGGCAACGACAACCAAAACTAATTTCATCAGGTGAAGGGAACATGCCTTTTTTGTTGTATTAAATACGTCTAAAGCTTCGGAAGTTTCCCTTGAATTAAATCATCTAAACTGTCGATTTCCTTTAACAAGATTGATGATATGATCAAAGAAGGTTTTACTAAATAGATTTGTCTAAATCATGGTTGTACTTTCGGTTCTACCACGACCATAAAATTTTATGACAGTACCTGTTTCAATTCATTGTCCTTAGTAACATGACCATTTAAATGTTGAACATGTAAATATGCATTTGACAATGGTTATTTGTATCTTTATAATAAAATTTATCCATGTTAAATAACTTTGCGTATATGGTAAATGAATTTGCTAGGTAAAACATTGGTGTTTTGATAAGATGAATGTGTTAGGAGGCACTCATGACTTTAGGGGAAACAATTCTTTCTTATCGGAAAGAAAAACAAATGACACAACAACAATGTGCAGATCTCATTGGTGTAACAAGACAAACCATCTCTAATTGGGAGTTAGACGAGACATCGCCCAATGCATCGCAATTGATGGCACTTGCATCAATCTTTGATGTTCATGTTCAAGATTTGCTTGGAGAAACATACAAAGAAAAAAACAATCATAAAGACTTTATGAAGATCAAACAACTAACGATGGTTATTGTGTTCCTAATGGTATTGGTTGTCCTCTTACTGATAATTTTTGTTATATCAACATAAGAAAGGGAATAAACACATGAAATCTATGAAAACAAAAACAACCATTCAGTATCTAATCATCCTCATCATATCAATCATGCTTGGTAACTATACTTTGATGATTGCTGAATCATTATCTATTCATGTTTGGGTTGCAAGAGCAATAGGAGCCTTGACTAGTGGCATTGTTGGTGTGTTGTTGTATCAAGTGATTGTAAAAAAAAGAAAATCATTTAAGGGCTAACATATTGTTAGCCTTTTAAGTAAGTTAAACAAAAAAAGTCTTTTTCAAGACTTTTCCTGGAGATTACTCTCATTTGGTGGCCTGCACCACCTGACAAAATAATATTAGCACAACCTAGTTATAAAATCAAGTTCAATCATCATTATTTTCAAATAATTGACAACAAGCTTTTAATACCATGTTCATATCATCAACCCATCTATCTCTAATAACTATTTTTTTTGCGTTTTGAATTGACCCTGTCACTAAACAAACGAACTCAGTTTTTACATAATCAATTCTCCTCTTGCTTGTTTCAAATTGTGCGTTGTATTTAATTCGAGAGAGAAGAGAAATACACGCATGAACTGTCAAAAAAACATAAATACAAATCGGAACTTAAAAAGACTCATTTAAATGATTTATATCACTTTGTAGTGTATTTATATAAGTGAGATGGTTGGATAACATATCATGATGGTAGAGCTCATTTTTAATCTCATTTAAGTAGTAAAGTGATGAAGATTGTTGTTAAAATTAAGAACTCTTAGACGCAAATAAAATGTGCATTCTTATGTTGATATTTATAACAATTTACGTATCAGTTGCAATACAACTGGTTTATCATCATGAAACAATTGTTGGGTAAGAAATCCGAGTATCTTTAATGTTGAAAATAAGTTGTCCAAAAAACGACAACATGTGCCTGTATGACTGCGTGTCACAACATAACCAAAATACAATGCATCTTCATGTGATGACATAACAGTCAA
>CAZWEF010000116.1:0-4304 GCA_964632125.1 uncultured Erysipelotrichales bacterium | reverse complement strand
TAGGTGGTCAAGATGTCATCAAATATGTGTTGAAGGATGGATCTGTGATCATTACTTTTGAAGGTGACGATGATTTAAACAGAATTAATGAATCCATTAAAAATGAAAATAAAGCAGAACAAAAACGCATTGATTAAAAGATACATTAACAGTTTAAAAATACATGTTAAGTTTTAATGTAATCATGATAACAAACTTAAACATTGGCAAACGATTGAAAAGACAGAATCTACTGACTCTGTCTTTTTTTGTATGTCATGATGAGCCCTATTGCCAAAAGCATAACACCAACAGGTAAATCACTCTTTAATCCAGTATCTGGTAATTCATCTTTGATCCATATTGCATAAAGTGTGATGTTCTTTGTAGCCATGGTCATGTTCTCAAATAATCAACGCGTACCTTTTACATTAGTAAGCGTGTTCCATTCTTTAAGCATATCCTACTCTTGGTATGTTAACGGTACACATCTCAAGGATAAATCAAAAAGATTTATCAATTTATGTCACTAAAGTCATGATTGATGAACTCGACTAAACTAAAGACACCATTTTCATATTCAAAAACAAGAATACAACAGTTTTTTAGTCCTGATGCTACACCAACTTGACTATGTGCTTCAAAATGTCGAGCAAATTGTGCACAAGCTGCCCCATGACTAACCATTAAAACAGTTTGATGATTCGGTTCATTCATTTGTGTTGTTATGGTATCAACAACACGTTTTCTAAAGGCCATTTCTCCTTCACCTTGGAAAGCAACAAAGAAATCGCCATAAGGTAATGGCGGATTCAAGTCTTCACTTTCACTTTCTAATATGCCAAAGTGCCACTCTTTCAACCCTTTTAAGCGTGTGTAAGGCATGTCAGTAATAAGTTCTAATGTATCGCTTGCTCGTTCAGATGTTGAGCTATAAGCATAATCAAACACAATATTTCTTTCATCAAAATAGCGTCTTGCAATGGTTGCTTGTTTTACCCCTAGTTTTGTTAGTGGTGAATCACACCACCCTTGTATTTTTTTACGAACATTGAACAATGTTTGCCCATGTCTCATCAAATAAAGTGTTTGTTTCATTTTATTTCTCCTTTAAGTAATAATTTGGGATGATACGCAGCGACATAAGGATGTCGATAAAAAGCAATGCAAAGTTGTAAACACATCACACACCAAACTAGTGGTTCACAAATAATAATACCCCAATAACCAATGATAGGCACTAAAAACAATGTGATGACAACTTTTCCAAGTAGTTCTACAATGCTTGAAATAAGTGGTAATAGCTTTTCATTTAATGCTTGCAATGATTGTCTAACATTAAATAAGATACCAAGTATGGCATAAAATGGCGCATTAAATAATAAATACTTTGTCGCTGTTTCAATCATCAATGGGTCTTTAGAACCAGATAATAAAACAACAAACGTTTTCGCAAAGAAAAATAAAATCACGGTTGATATCAAAGCCATCACAACATTTGTCACATTCATTTGATAAACAGCTTTGCGAATACGTTCACCTTGGTTTGCTCCTCGATTTTGAGAAACAAAAGTTGACAAGGCAAATGCAAGTGTCGCCATAGGCATCATAAAGAAACTGCCAATACGTCTAGCTGCAGTATGTGCAGCAACATACAGGTAACCAAGTCCATTAATACCTGATTGCAAGACAACCGTACCTGTTGTTACAAGGGCCATCATCATTCCCATCGATAAACCTTGTGTGGTAAGTTCATAGAAGACATCTTTGTCGAATGTCATATGGTGTTTGTGTGGTACAAGTTGATGGTATTTAAAGTAGATATATAGCATACACAAAATGGCCGATGCTGCTTGTGAGATGACTGTTGCAATGGCTGCACCTGAAATGCCCATATGAAACTGTGTCACAAATAGTAAATCAAGTCCAATGTTTAAAAATGATGAAAAAATAAGAAACAATAATGGTACAAAACTGTTACCTACAGCTCGCAGTAAGCCTGCCAGTAAGTTGTAAGCAATCATGGCAATACAATACAGCGTCAAGATTGAGATATAAGCATAGGCCTCTTGAATTATTTCAGTTGGGGTATTGAGTGCTTGCAAAATTGGCATCAACAATACCCTTGAAAACAACATAATAATGATCGCTAAGGAAACCGAAATCATGGATGCTAGAAAGATTGTTTTACGAAATAAAACATCGTCTTTTTTACCAAAATTTCGAGCAATCACAATACTTAAACCCCCACCAACACCAATGGCAAAGCCAACAAGCAATTCGTAAATGACAGAAGAGGCCCCAATAGCAGCAAGTGATTGATTCCCTAAAAAGTTACCAACAATAATGGTATCCACAGCATTATAAAGTTGTTGGAATAAGTTAGAGACTAATATAGGGATAGCAAATATCATCAATGCTTTATAAATAGAACCATCAATTAAATTAACATCAAACTTTTTCATGATTACCTCACTAAACTTGCAAGACGCTCAACAGATGCAGGATCTCGATGATCAAAGAAAGAACTTTCGTTCAAATCAAGTGCTTCAATTTGATTCATTTGTTGATCTGTTAAACTAAAATCAAAAATATCAATGTTTTCTCTCATTCGTTCAATATGCGTCGTTTTTGCTAATGTGACAATACCTCTTTGATAAAGCCATCTTAACACAACTTGCGCAACGCTTTTATGATAGATGTCACCAATTTCTTTTAATAAAGGTTGATTAAATAAATCATGTCTACCTTCTGCAAAAGGTGCCCATGCCTCCATTTGCACTTTATACTGCTGAGTAACTTCTTGTGCATCTGCTTGTTGGAAAAATGGATTGACTTCTACTTGATTCACATGTGGTACAATGCCATGAAACAAACTTAAATCAACCAAACGATCAGGATAAAAATTACTAACTCCGATTGCTCTTAATTTACCTTCTTTATAAAGTTCTTCAAGGGCTCTATAAGTGCCATAATAATCTCCAATTGGTTGGTGAATCAACATTAAATCAAGATAATCAAGTTGCATATCGTCAAGTGTTTTCAAAACAGATGCTTTAGCTTTTTCATATCCTGCATTTGATATCCAAACTTTAGATGTTACAAACAATTCTTTACGGTCAACTAAACTTTGTTTAATGGCTTTTCCAACGTATATTTCATTCCCATAGGATTGTGCTGTATCAATGAGTCGATAACCAATTTGAATCGCATCTAACACAGATTGAATACATTGTGATTCATCTTTAATTTGAAATACACCAAATCCGACAACTGGCATCTTTATGCCATTTGATAATACCTTAAAGTCCATATTACCCTCTCCTTTATCACGATACTGTTATTATAACATACTGGAGTTAGCTCTATGCAAGGGTTTCCAAATAATTGTTTCATTTATCTAGATACATTTTGATTGTTATTATGAGTTGTATGAATTACAAGTTAAATTAAAAAAGATATTCATAAATTGAATATCATGATTGTATTAGTTTCTTATTGATGCTTTCAAGGTTTAAGATCATGAGAGATTACGAGCTGCGTATTCACTTTAGCAATTGATAATGTTTATTTCTATGGTTTTAAATGACATCTTAGCTTTAGAAAAACAATATAAAATGATTGTCTTTACAGTGAATCAAAGCATTAAAACTATATAAAAGCTAAGACATCGAATAATGAGTTTATTGATTTTGTATTTTTATCATTTGATTGAATATGAATACCATAAAACTGCATACCTATTTGTTGCGCTAATTGCAAGTCAACATCCGAATCACCTACTATAAAGGATTGCGATAGATCAATTAAAGGATAATCCATTAATGCTTGTTCAATCATCCCAGTTTTCGGTTTTTTACATTGACAATGATCACTGTCATTATGTGGGCAAAAATAAATAGACAGAATACTTACGCCACTATGACTAAGTGTTTCTTCAAATGCTTTTGAGAAACGGTAATAATCATCTAGTGATATAATGCCATCACTAATTAGATATTGGTTTGTTATCACTATGATTTCATATCCTTTTCTTTTAATCTCTTTCAATGCTTCTATACTATTTGTTATAAAATCAGGCTTTTTTATGAATTGCCACATAACATCTGGATAATCTTTGATGATTGTGCCATCTCGATCTAAAAATGCAACTTTCAAATTAGCACCCCCTTGTCACCTTGTTGTTTAGATAGTCATAAAGTGTATCTTAGTCGACACCTAGTTACTAAAGATTATTGCTTTAATAGTTCGTACTGATTTGTAGAAATACAGGTTCTTTGTCAATTTAGTGGGTGGAAGAAGTTCGTAAAATCATCAACTTCTCG
>CAZWEF010000115.1:0-4355 GCA_964632125.1 uncultured Erysipelotrichales bacterium | reverse complement strand
TTATTATTTAATTCGTATTAGACTTGTCAATACTTCAGTTCATTGGTATAATTACGTTAGAGGTGATAGCAATGGACAATGGTGACAATAAAAGCAGTATGCCAGCAATATCAAGAGCAACCATGTCTCGTTTTCCTAAGTATTTAAAAGCATTACGAAAGTTGCAAGGAGAAGGTTATCGTCGTGTATTCTCTCATGAGATAGCAGAATTAGTGAATATACCACCGACAACAATTCGTCGTGATTTTACGTTCCTTAGTTATGATGATAATTTAGGGAGACAAGGCCGTGGTTATCAAACTGATTTATTGGTGGATGTTTTGACCAAAGAATTAGGTGTAAATGTGGATGAACCAATCATCCTTATTGGTGTTGGTAATATGGGTCAAGCATTACTGAAATACAATAAGTGGCATGATACGGTTGGTGAAATTGTATGTGGGTTTGATATCAATGTTGATAAAGAAGGTATGATTTATGATGTACCTGTTTACTCACTCAATTTGTTGAAAGAAAAAATGCCAGAAAATTGTAAAATTGCTATTTTGGCAGTAAGTGGTAATGTACAAGATACAGTTGATACTTTAATGGATCTTGGTATTAAGGGTTTTGTTGATTTTACACATGAGCATTTTACTGTTGATGAGGGTATTGAAGTAAAAACAGTTGATGTTATTTCCGCAATTCAAGAACTGGTTGTACAAATAAATAATAAAAACAACGAAGAATAGAGACTGAGTCAAACACTTATGAAAGCGACTTTTGGATGGTGAAAGCAAAAGAACAATTGACAAGGAACACTCTAGGAGTTGGGTAGGAGAATTGAGTAGACTACCCCGCATGATGCGTTACATCACAAGAGGGCACATAAGTGAATTAGGATGGTACCGCGCGTAAGCGTTCCTTTAGGAACGTTTTTTTTAATTTTAAGGAGGAAAGAAAAATGTATGAATTTAAAACAGTAAGAGAATTATATGAGTTACATAAACATGGAAATCAAATTGAAAAAGATAGTCTAATGTATGTTGAATTAGAGGGATGGATTCGAACCAATCGAGATAATGGCACTATTGGATTTATTGCATTAAGTGATGGCACATTCTTTAAAACAGTGCAACTTGTCTATGACCAACAAGTCATGAATCAATACGATGCCGTTAAACGCTATGCAACAGGTAGTGCGATACGCGTAGTTGGAGAGTTCAAATGGACACCTGAAGCCAAACAACCGTTTGAAATACATGCCAAAGAAATTGAGTTGTTGGGGGATTGTAGTGATGATTATCCTTTACAAAAGAAACGACATTCTTATGAATTTTTAAGAGAGATTTCTCATGTTAGAACAAGGGGTAATACTTTTCAAGCAGTATTTAGAATTCGTTCTTTATTAGCAATGGCCATTCATGAATTCTTCCAAAGTCAAGGGTTTATTTATGTTCATACACCAATCATCACAGGAAATGATGCTGAAGGTGCTGGTGAATCTTTCACAGTTACAACAAGAACTGATGATAAGTATGAAAAAGATTTCTTCGGAAAACATGCATCATTGTCAGTTTCTGGGCAACTTCATGCAGAAGCATTTGCACTTGCTTTTAGAGATGTTTATACGTTTGGACCAACCTTTAGAGCTGAAAACTCAAATACATCTACCCATGCGTCAGAATTTTGGATGATTGAACCAGAAATTGCTTTTGCAAATTTGATTGATGACATGGATTTAATTGAAGATACGGTGAAATTTTGTATTGAATACATATTGGTAAATGCACCTGAAGAGATTGAATTCTTAAATGAGTTTGTTGATAAAGAACTTAAAGGTAGACTTGAACAAGTTGTATCTTCTAATTTTGCTAGAGTCACTTATACAGAAGCCATTGAGATTCTTAAAGCAAGTAAACGAAAATTTGAATTCCCATTTGAATGGGGAGATGATTTAAAGACAGAACATGAACGTTATCTATGTGAACAACACTTCAAAGGACCTGTTTTTGTTACTGACTATCCTAAAGATATCAAAGCGTTTTACATGCGCTTAAATGATGACCAAAAAACAGTTGCAGCTTGTGATTTACTTGTGCCAGGTATTGGAGAACTTGTGGGAGGATCACAACGTGAAGAACGATATGATCATTTAATTAAACGAATGGAAGAAATGAATATTCCTAGAGAATCACTTGAATGGTATATTGATTTAAGACGCTTCGGTGGTTGTGAACATGCAGGCTTTGGGATAGGATTTGAACGCTTTGTGATGTATCTGACAGGTATGAGTAATATACGCGATGTGATTCCATTTGCACGTACACCTAAAAACTTAAACTATTAAAAAAAGTGAAACTCAGTTTCACTTTTCTCTATTTTTCTGGTGGGTTGCGTTTTGCTAAATCAACTAATGCCTGTTTTAGTGTTTGCAAGGCTTCTTGATCAGCAACATGACCAAAAGCATAATAATCTTGAAGCTCTATATAATAACCATCAATACCTTCTCCTTCAATCATCTGCTGCGTAATTTGAATAGAACCTGCTTTTGATAAAAGTGAAATACCTTCATAAATCTCTTTTCTTGAAAAATTCGTTGTAATGTCAGAGGCGACACTAGACAAGATGGTACTAAACTTTTTAAAACCTTCAACCGTTGCCATCTTTTTAGCAATCGCTTCAATAATTTGTCTTTGAGCGTTACCACGATGATAATCATCGACAGTTCTACGATGCCTTGCATAGGCAAGTGCTTGTTCACCTTTCAGTACTTGAAGTCCAGTTTCTAAACAAATCGCATCATATTGATCATGGCTATCAAGTTCACAAAACGGATACTGAACATCTACTTCTACACCACCAAGTAGATCAACTGTTTTAATAAGTGAATCAAAGTTAAATTCAACATAGTAATTAATTTTAATCTCTAAAAAAGCTTCAACTGATGCTTGTAAGCATTCAATACCTAAATTATTGACATGTGTTAGTTTATCTTCTAATCCACCTTTACAAGAAACAGGAATAATCAAATCTCTTGGTAAAGAAATTAGATATGTCTCCATTGTACGGGGATTAATTGAAGCAACAATGACAGAATCAGTTCGAGTGCTTTCATCAAATTCACCTTCACGATTATCTGTCCCTGTTACAAGAACATTAAATGACTCTTTAGCGATATTTACACGGTTTGAAATATCAGCAACTTTAAAGCTAAATTCCTTTAAAACAACAGTCTTAACTAAGATATCCGGATGTTCTTTTTTGATATCTTTATAGTCATTTAAATTGACTACCATTGCATCTATTTCGCCGCTTGAGAGAGCGGATATGGCCTCTGAATAAGTACCATAAATAGTTTCAGTAAAATCAATACCAGCAGACCATTTATTATAAGTCTCTAATGACTCGATAACATTTAAATGACCATAAAGTGGGTCTAAGCTCTGAAAACCAATGTTTTTCCCTTTAAGTGCTGATAAACTTTTAATGCCGTTATTTTTTAAAGTGATGAGCTGAACAGTTTGTTTATCTTGGCTACTTGTCATCACCTTAATTAATACCAAATTGGTCTGAAAATAAAAGATGTTGGTATAAGTAAGAACCCCTGCAAGTCCGATGGCCACAAAATTTTTAATCAGTCTCTTTGATGGTTTCTTTTGTTCTTTTTTTGATACGTAAGCCGCAAATGCCAATCCTAGAATAATTATAAGCACTGAAACAATCATTTTAATTAATGGACTAAATACCTCAAACACCCAAAATTGCAACAATAGAATAGCTAGGAGTAAAAGGACAACGAGACTAAAAAAAGCACTCGACCTCATTTTTCTTTTTTTATTCAATCTAACACCTCTTGTTTCATTATAAACAATCTTAACTTTAAATACAAATTATTTTCAAAGGATTGTTTCCTTCAAAATCGTTAGTGCCTGATTATTTTGATAACTACTGCCCTCATCAACAACAGGGTGATGCATCAAAACATCTTCCATTAGAGCAAGGATTGATGCCTGATTATTGTCAACAATCTTAGCAAAAGGATAATCACTTAGTAAGATATCACCAGATGTCGATGTTGTTAAAATGTATTTACCCATGATTTTAGCTTCATGCAAAACAATCGGAGCACCCTCATAAATAGAAAATAAGGTAAAGTAATCAGCTTGTTTCATAATAGGAAAAGGATTAGTCAATTCACCAAGTAAAATGAAATGAGATGCAACATCTAATGAAGTGATTTTCTCCTTGATGAGCTCTAAATCAGGTCCCCCACCGATATGATATACTTTAAACAAAAATCCTGCTTGTTTGAGCTTAGAAACCACCTCTATGTAACGGACAATACCTTTATGCTTGTCAACTAACCGCGCAAC
>CAZWEF010000114.1:1280-4410 GCA_964632125.1 uncultured Erysipelotrichales bacterium | reverse complement strand
CTATCAAATAAAAGTGTTGCAGATATGCCATTTGATAAATTGATTGACATTATGCCACTTTATGAAAAGATAGATGAAACAAAAGGCATCGACTTTGTCACATCAAGTGGTACTTATAAAGCTGTCTACACTGTAGACCAGTTCTTACACCTTGATGGAACAAGTCGTCAACGTGTTATTATTACAGGATACAAAGACGACAATGGAAAAACATTACCAATTTCTGTAGATCGAACAAAAAATATTACAACGCCAACTGTATTTAAATTGATTTATTCTACTGATGTGGATAAAGATGCAGTAAGAACAACAATGAGATCAACTCAAGCACCAAGTATTGCGACATCGAATACTTTTGCAGCTTATTTTGATTCGAAAATTAACTTTACTGTTAATGGTAGTCCAGCAGTTACTAAAGTAACAACTGATGACCGTCCTGGAGAAGACTTTGATGGTGATGTAACAACGACAACGCGATATACAGCAACGCAAGCATTAACTTTGACGTCATCATATACAAGTCCATTTATTGGGATTAAACCATTGAAGGTATATACAGATGTAACAGGGACTCTTGAAACATATGTTAACTACCAACAAGGTGTTACAACAATTAATCCTGGAGATGTAACTGCATGGCAATTCAATTTTGGTAACTCAAATCAATCCAATACAGTGCCAATCAAAGCCGGTGCACAATTTGTGGTTGTATTGCCTGAGGGATTGACAATGCAAGGGTACACACTAAATAGCTCTGGAGTTGAAGTTATACCGACTGCATTAGATGCACCAACTAAAACAACCGATGCAAATGGAAATACAATATTGGTGTGGACAATCAACAAAGATATTCCTAAAAATACGAATTGGTCTTTTGCAATTCGTACGGCGACATTAGAAGCAGTCTATAAAACATACTCAATTCAAGCATACTTTTTACCTCAACAAGATCAAACTCAGTATTTTTATGATAATCTTGTTATGAGTTCAAATGAAAATAAAACGTATGGATTTGTAGCTGAAACAAAACCACTTACGCCGCTAACAGGCGTAGTTGAACCTGTACACTATGTGAAAAACAATAGTGCAATGGATGTTTATGGGGAACTAGGTATAAGTAGTATGTTCCAAGTAACAGACAAAGCTGGAACAGCAAGTCCAGTAAGTGTAACGAGCCGCGATACAGGTGAACGCATCCTTGGATTAGCTGCAAGAGAAAATGAGCTTCGTTTTTCAATGCGAATCAATGTAGAACAGGCAAGTAAAGGATTTACAGATACAGTTATGATTTCTAGATTGCCAAGTATTGGTGACACCAATACAATGGATTTGGCAGAAAGAAACAGTGAAGCAGCGATTCGACTTGTGGGTAATGGTAATTTCACAGCACAAATATTAAATGTAACAAATAATGCAGTGATCAGTACTCTGCAACCTGACGTCGACTATGTGATTGAATACTTCTTTGGTCCATCAAATGCACAATATACTGATGCAGATTGGAATGGCACAGTAGATGCATCAAGATGGTTAACAAAAACACAAGTGACAGATCAAGGAAAAGACTTTTCACAAGCTACTGCTATTCGATTCCGTTATCTATCTGCTGGGGCTACAATTGTCAAAGGTGAGAGCCTAGTTGTGTCATATGATGGGGCACTAGTCAACTATAAAATGGGTAACTTAGTTGCTTGGAGTTCATTTGCTTATTCAGGACGAATTGGGCTATCAACGTTTGTAAAAGCTGAACCATTAAAAATAGGGGCTAAAGCACAATTAGAAAAAGATAATGTTAAAGTTGAGAAAGTGTTACTAGATGCCAACACATCACCGAAAAAGACATCATTTGATATGTTCTTAATTGGGGTTGATGATCAAGGTGTTGAACAGTTTAGACAAGCTATTACCATCATTACAAATGTAGCAATTGATTTAGATAATGATGGTACGAATGATGCATGGAAAGGTGAAGTGAACCTAGAAGAATTACCACATGGACTAACATATTCAGTTGAAGAGCCAAGTATTGAAGACTTTAAAGCACCAATTTACAATGTGTCAAAAGTTGTGAATGTAGGTAATATGAATGATTGGACCATCAAGGTAACAAATGAACCGATTCACTATGCATCAGTAACAATTAGCAAAGTGCTGAATGAAAACCTTGCAACACCAACTAGAAGTCAGTTTGTATTCGAGTTAATCGGGAAAGATGCACAAGGTAATACAGTCTACTCATCTGATCAAACAATTGATTTAACAAAAACAGGTAACACATATACTGGAAGTGTTACTGTTGAGAAACTTGATGTTGCGTTAACATATAGTACGATAGAAAAAAATACTGAGCACTATACTCCAGTATATGCAGCAACATCTTCAGATCTAGCTTATGGTAAATCTTGGCAGTTAACTGTAACAAATGATACTATCTTTGAAGATCAAGTGACTATTAAGCGAATCCTAAATCAAGATACAGATACGCCAGTTGCGACAACATTCCCAATTACATTAGTCGCAAAAGATGTCAATGGTGTTGTTTTAGGAGAAACAGTACATGAGATGGTTTTGGAAAAAGAAGGTAATGTTTGGGTTCAAACGCTTAAACTAGAGCAAATGACACATGGTGTAACTTACTCAGTTAAAGAAGAAGCAAGTGCCGATTTCAATCCATTGAACTATGAAACAACGATCTCTTCAACAAAGAATGAGTTGACATATGGGACTGAGTGGTATTTTGAACTAAATAGCACACCAATCTTCTTAGATACAATCACAGTAAAAGATATTTTAAATCATCATACAGATGAATTAACTAACTATGAGTTTAATTTAGAATTAGTTGGTAAAGATGCAACTGGAACAGAAGTAAGTAGAGAAGCATTTACAGTAACAGTTGAAAAAGTTGGAGATGAATGGGTAAAAACAGTTAATTATCCAAACATGGAACATGGACTTACATACAGTATTGAGTTAGTAGATGGAGATCATTATGATTTATCAAACTACAACACAACATATAATGTAGAGAAAACAGATGGTTTATTTGGGACAGAATGGGTGTTAACAGTAGAAAGCACACCAATCTTCTTAGATACAATCACAGTAAAAGATATTTTAAATCATCATA
>CAZWEF010000114.1:0-1180 GCA_964632125.1 uncultured Erysipelotrichales bacterium | reverse complement strand
GTATTGAGTTAGTAGATGGAGATCATTATGATTTATCAAACTACAACACAACATACAATGTAGAGAAAACAGATGGTTTATTTGGGACAGAATGGGTGTTAACAGTTGAAAGCACACCAATCTTCTTAGATACAGTGAGCATTAAAGAGGAGTTAAAAGGCGCTAATGAGCTTGTAGCCAACCGTAACTTTACAGTTGAACTAGTAGGTGTAGATGCGCAGGGTAATGAAGTTTCTAGAACAGCTTATACTATGGAACTGATTGCTAACGGAGATGTGTTTACAAATACGTTGGAATTAAACAATCAAGTACATGATTTAACATATCATATAGAGTTGGTATCAACAGATGCATATAGTGTTGAAAAATTCAATGTTGTGTATACCATGACAAAAGAAAATCATCTATTTGGAACTAACTGGATATTAAACTTAGAGTTAACGCCTAAGTACGAAGATCAAGTTTCAATGATTGTAGAACTTGTTTTAGATAATGACACGGATGCAAATCGTACATTTGTTTTAGAATTGATTACTGAAGATGCAGACAAAAAAGAAATCAAACGTGAACAATATGAGTTCACTGTTGAAGAACCACTGGTTCAAGGGTTTGCTTTGACAGAAGAGAAAATTCTTTCAAAAACGATTCAACTTGATGCATTACCATACGGTTATAATTATAGAATTGTAGAAAAATCATCGGATAATTATGATGCAAGCCATTATGTTATCGACTATACTGAAAGTAAAACAGCAATTGAGTATGGTTATGCATGGACATTAGTTGCAAGAAATCGATATATCAAAGATTCATTTGTTACGGTAGAGTATGTTGATGAACAACAAAAACCAATCGCAACAAAAGATGTGATTACCGGTAAACTAGGAACTGAATATGAAACAAAAGCAAAAACAATCAATGGCTACACATATAAAGAAGTATCAAATACAAGTACTGCAACTCCAGTTGGTGTAATTAGTGATGCAGAACAAACAGTTGTTTATGTTTATTCTAAGAATGAATCTGCGTTGCCAGATACAGGATTAGTGGATTCAACAACAGCTTTGGGTGCAATGATGTTGCTTGTAGGTATTGTATTATTTAAAAGAAAAGAAACAAAACAAGATTAAAGACCTTCGGGTCTTTTTTCAATTGTGATAAAGAAGTGAAAAGAGGATTA
>CAZWEF010000113.1:2209-4448 GCA_964632125.1 uncultured Erysipelotrichales bacterium | reverse complement strand
AGAACTTCAGCCTTCCAAGCTGACTACGTGAGTTCGATTCTCATCACCTGCTCCAATTAAAATAGACACGCTCAAGCGTGTTTTTTTATTGCATACCTATGTTTGTTAATAACATTTACAACGAGTGTTTGAAACGACTTAATTTGGCATCGAAGACAATGGTATTTTACTGTTTTTCAACTGTTAGTACGCTTTTTGAGATAATAGAGCAATTAAATGAAAGGTCTTTCTTTTGTTTCCCTTGGCCTATTATTTATAGAAGCTTATTTAATGTTGTATAAGTCTATTTTTTACAAAAATATAGACTTTAAATAGTCCATGTGTTAAAATAATTACGTAAATTTAAGTCAAAAAAGACAATTATGTATTATGAAGAGGGAAAAGAAATGAAAAGAATATTCTATGTAAGTTTTATGTGTATGATGTTTTTAGTAGTTAACTCAACACAGCCGTTTTTTGCGTTACAAGAAAAGGCCCAACAACCAAGTGCTTTGGCAGCAGCTACATCTTCAATTACTTACGAGCTTAATGTTATACCAAGCGTTGGCAGCAACAACGGAATCAAATATGTAATCGAGAACGTTGCCTTGGATGCCACTACAATTGGATACAAATCGATTACGATTACAGTACCTCAAGAATTCGTACCAAGTTATATTAAACCGGCTTCATGGGCGGAGCATGTCAGTGGCAATACCATTAACTTTATTATTTCAACACCTTCAACAACGGGAACTGTCGCCTTTGTAACGGACTTTTTAGAGAATAATTTCAGTATGACTTTAGCTACAGAAAATGTTTTTCCAAGTCAAGTTGCAAACCTAACAATTAATGCTTCAGAAAATTTGTTGGCTAGTAGAACAGATAGTAATGGAAATGTACATTACTATGAATTTATCGCTTCTACAACAACTACTTGGTTAAGTGCTTATAATTTAGCTCAATCAAGAACATTAAATGGATTATCTGGTTATTTAACGACAATTACAAGCCAAGAAGAACAAGATTTCATTTATAATTCTATTGCTAAAAATGGCGGGTGGCTTGGAGGATCTCGTTTGCGAGTTGCCTCTAATTCATCAAGAATAAATGATGAAGCAAGTATATCAACCAATTTAGCGGATTATACATACAATGCAAGCATTGCAAATGACTTCTATTGGGTAAATGGACCTGAAGCAGGTACAGTCTTTTTTCAAGGAATTACCAAAGCGACAGGTTCAACAGTCGCAGGACAATACAATAACTGGACAACACCAAACGAACCCAATAACAGTTTTACTGGCGGCGCTCCAGAGTACGTGATGCAATTTGCTTATTCAGGTTCACAATGGAATGATTTGCCTAATAATACCAACCAATTTATAAGTGGTTATTATGTTGAATATGGTGGATACCCAAATGAAGTGCCGACTCAAGATTATCTTGGATACCAAGTTGCTATACCAGCACCAGTAAAGTTAGAGTACTTAGATATTGCAGGTAATTCATTATTTACAACGACTTATCTATTTGGTAGCATGGATTCAAGTTACGCAGCCCCTGTTGCACCAGCAGCACCTATTGGTTTTGCTTATTTAGGTCTTGATTCAAGCAGTGCACCAGTAAATGGAACATTCCAAGATACAATGCAGGTGATCACCCATCGTTATGGACAATTGCTTGATGCAAATTTTCATTTGAATTATAATACGACTAATACACCACCAAGTACGCAAACGGTAGTAGAAACACAGTTGTTAACACCAGTAAATGATCCTAGTCGTACCGGTTATACATTTAATGGGTGGAATACAACTAGTGATGGTTCAGGAATTAAATGGGACTTTAGTGTCAATGTTATGCCATCATCAAACCTTGATTTGTATGCACAGTGGACCGTCAATCAACATCAATTAACCTTTGACTTAAATGGTGCAAATGGAACGGTACCAAGTCCTCAAGCGCTTGATTTTGGAACATTAGGCATAGAACCAAGTGTACCTCAAAGAACAGGGTATGCATTTAACGGATGGAATACGGCAAGTGATGGAAGTGGAAGTACATGGGATTTCACAACAACCACGATGCCTGATCAAGATGTTACATTGTATGCACAATGGACCATCAATAAACATCAATTAACCTTTGACTTAAATGGTGCAAGTGGAACAGCACCAAGTGCGCAATCACTTAATTTTGGAGCACTTGCAATTGAACCAACCGCACCACAAAGAGCAGGATACGTGTTTAACGGATG
>CAZWEF010000113.1:0-2109 GCA_964632125.1 uncultured Erysipelotrichales bacterium | reverse complement strand
AACAACCACGATGCCTGATCAAGATGTTACATTGTATGCACAATGGACCATCAATCAACATCAATTAACCTTTGACCTAAATGGTGCAAGTGGAACAGCACCAGGTGCGCAATCACTTAATTTTGGCACATTAGGCATAGAAGCGATTGCACCTCAAAGAGCAGGGTATGTATTTAACGGATGGAACACAGCAAGTGATGGAAGTGGAAGTACATGGGATTTCACAACAACAACGATGCCTGATCAAGATGTTACATTGTATGCACAATGGACCATTAATCAACATCAATTAGTCTTTGACTTAAATGGTGCAAATGGAACAGCACCAAGTGCGCAATCACTTAGTTTTGGCACACTTGCAATTGAACCAACCGCACCACAAAGAGCAGGATACGTGTTTAACGGATGGAACACTGCAAGTGATGGAAGTGGAAGTACATGGGATTTCACAACAACAACGATGCCTGATCAAGATGTTACATTGTATGCACAATGGACCATTAATCAACATCAATTAACCTTTGACCTAAATGGTGCAAGTGGAACAGCACCAAGTGCGCAATCACTTAATTTTGGCACACTTGCAATTGAACCAACCGCACCACAAAGAGCAGGGTATGTATTTAACGGATGGAACACTGCAAGTGATGGAAGTGGAAGCACATGGGATTTCACAACAACCACGATGCCTGATCAAGATGTTACATTGTATGCACAATGGGATAAGCTAAATGTGAAACAGTTGAATTCAGTTCTTCATTTTGATTTAAATGGCGGACAAGGTGTTGCACCTGAAAACCAACTTTTGATGGAAGGGCAAAAAGCAACTAAACCTGTTAACCCTATTAGAGAAGGATTTACATTTAAAGGATGGAACACAATAGCCAATAGAACAGGAACCAATTGGGACTTTGATACTACACTTATGCCAGCAAATCATGTCACACTATATGCCCAATGGGAACAAGTAGTCACCCCAACGCCAGTAGAAAATGAGAAAAAATTACCTGAAACAGGATTAAGTAGCTCTAACATGATGATTGGTATAGGTTTGATGAGCCTTGGCTTATTAGCTATTCCACGACAAAATAAAAAAAGTTCTAAATAAAGAGTAACTTTAAGGTCTGTGCTAATTTATCAAATAGTATGGGAAGTTAAATTATAAATGAAAGAGTTGATTCACAAGAGTCAACTTTTTTGTAGAAAGAAAATTTGAAATTAATAAAATACGTAATTCAATGTCTTAAAGAATTAGATTGGCTTGAAATACACTTCATTACCTCAATATGATTATGAGTCGTTTAAGAATGATGATTTCAGGCTTTTTTATTGCAATTGTGCTTTAGAAGACCATTCTCTGAATTGATTTATTTAGAATACTTGAAAGAACTTATAATTTTATTTGTAAAGTGACTAAATCCTTTATTGATTAGTAAATGGTAAAACAATCATGTAAAATGCTTCATACAAAGGGGACTAAAATGGAAAATAGTAAACTTAGTTTTCGTTCTATAAATGAACATGATATTGAAATATTAACCAGATGGCTAAACCAAGATTTTATTTTAAAGTGGTATCATAATCCCGAAGAATGGTTAACTGAAATCAAGGGAAGACATGATGTTTATTCTTGGATCCATCATTTTATTGTTATGGATGACAACATACCTATAGGATTTTGTCAGTATTACGATTGTTGTGATGCAAATGATATGGAAGATTGGTATAATGTTACAAAGCAAAATGATATCTTTAGTATTGATTATCTAATTGGCAATGACGCATACTTAGGTAAAGGGTATGGTAAAGCAATTGTTTGTGCGCTAACAGACTTGATTAAGAATATAGAACATGCTCGAAAAATCATCGTACGGCCTGATGAACTAAATCTTGCTTCAAAGGGTGTTTTGTTGGCAAACAGATATTCCTATGATGCACAAAATAAATACTTCTTCAAGTCACTAAAATAGTCACATAAAAAAGAAATGTTCACATGGTTGGATCAATAGAGTTTTTACTGTGGAAATTAATAAGTTTGCGAAAAGACAAATCTGAGACTTGAACGTGTGAGAAACAAAGTTGTATTTTGAAAAGTGAAAGGACTAAAAA
>CAZWEF010000112.1:0-4466 GCA_964632125.1 uncultured Erysipelotrichales bacterium | reverse complement strand
TAATCCTCTTTTCACTTCTTTATCACAATTGAAAAAAGACCCGAAGGTCTTTAATTATTCAATAATGCTAACAATACTTCCTGACCCTACTGTACGACCACCTTCACGAATTGAGAATTTAGTTCCTTCTTCAACTGCGATTGGGTGAATTAGTTCTACTGTAAGTTCAACGTTGTCCCCAGGCATTACCATTTCAACTCCTGAAGGAAGTTCGATAACACCAGTTACATCTGTTGTACGGAAATAGAATTGTGGACGGTAGTTTCCGAAGAATGGTGTATGACGTCCACCTTCTTCTTTTGAAAGCACATATACTGTAGATGTGAATTTTTTGTGTGGTTTAACTGTTCCAGGTTTAGCTAAAACTTGCCCACGAACGATTTCTTCACGGTTGACACCACGTAACAATGCTCCAATGTTATCTCCTGCCTCAGCAAAGTCTAACATTTTTCTGAACATTTCAATACCAGTTACAACTGTATTAGCAGTTGGACGGATACCAACGATTTCCAAAGGATCATTTAATTGTAAACGACCACGTTCTACTCTACCTGTAGCAACTGTTCCACGACCTGAGATTGTGAAAACGTCTTCTACTGGCATTAAGAATGGTTTGTCAACATCACGAGTTGGTTCTGGAATGAATGTATCTACTGCATCCATCAATTCAAGAACTTTTTCTTCCCATACTGGATCCCCTTCTAATGCTTTCAAAGCTGATCCACGGATAACTGGAGTGTCATCTCCTGGGAATTCATATTTATCCAATAATTCACGGATATCCATTTCTACTAAATCAATTAATTCTTCATCATCAACCATATCGCATTTATTTAAGAATACAACGATATAAGGAACACCTACTTGACGAGAAAGTAAGATATGTTCAGTTGTTTGAGGCATAGCACCATCAGTTGCAGCAACTACTAAGATTGCTCCATCCATTTGTGCAGCACCTGTGATCATGTTTTTAACGTAGTCAGCATGACCTGGGCAGTCCACGTGTGCGTAGTGTCTAATATCAGTTTCATACTCAACATGTGAAGTATTGATTGTGATACCACGTTCTTTTTCTTCTGGTGAGTTATCTACTTGTGCATAGCTTTGTGCTTTTGCTTTTCCTTGTTTTGCAAGTACTGTAGTAATTGCAGCTGTTAAAGTTGTTTTACCATGGTCAACGTGTCCAATTGTTCCAACGTTTACATGGGGTTTACTACGGTCAAATTTTTCTTTTGCCATTTTGTTTAATCCTCCCTGTTAATTTCATTTATATTTTATGCTATTACGCCGATAAAATCAATACCTTTTCACTATTCTTTTCCAGCGTTAAATTTTTTAATGATTTCTTCTGTGATACTTTTTGGTGTTTCTTCATAGTGGTCAAACTGCATTGTATAATTTCCACGTCCTTGTGTGAATGAACGCAAGTCTGTTGCGTATCCAAACATAGTTGACAATGGAACCATTGCTTTAACACTAATTGAGTTGTTTTTCTCATCTTGTCCTTCAATACGTCCACGTCTTGAAGAAATATCACCCATAACGCTTCCTAAGTACTCAGATGGTGCAACAACTTCAACAGACATGATTGGTTCTAAAATTGCAGGCTTACATACTTTAGCTGCATTTTTAAGTGCCATACTTGCTGCGATTTTGTATGCCATCTCTGATGAATCGACATCATGGTATGAACCATCAAACAATGTTGCTTTAACATCAATTACAGGGAATCCTGCTAAAATACCACCTTGAAGTGCATCTTCAAGACCAGTATTAATTGAGTTAATGTATTCTCTAGGTACAACCCCTCCGACAATCGCATCAACAAACTCATAACCTTTACCTGGTTCAGTTGGTTCAAACTTAATCCAAACATGTCCGTATTGTCCACGTCCACCTGATTGTTTAATGTATTTACCTTCTGCCTCACCGGCTTGTTTGATTGTTTCGCGGTATGCAACTTGAGGTGCACCAACGTTCGCTTCTACTTTGAACTCACGTTTCATACGGTCAACAATGACATCAAGGTGAAGTTCACCCATACCAGCGATAATTGTTTGTCCTGTTTCTTGATCTGTGTGTGTTCTAAATGTTGGATCTTCTTCAGCAAGTTTTGCAAGTGCAAGACCCATTTTATCTTGGTCAGCTTTTGTTTTAGGTTCAATAGCGACACGGATAACTGGTTCTGGGAATACCATTGATTCAAGAATAACGAAATTTTTCTCATCACAAAGTGTATCTCCAGTAGTTGTATCTTTTAGTCCAACAGCTGCAGCGATATCTCCTGAATAAACTTGATCAATTTCATCACGATGATTCGCATGCATTTGCAAAATACGACCTAAACGTTCTTTTTTATCCTTTGTTGAGTTTAAAATATATGAACCTGCACTAACAGTACCTGAGTACACACGGAAGAAAGTTAACTTTCCTACGAATGGGTCAGTCATAACTTTGAACGCTAACGCTGAGAATGGCTCACTGTCATCTGCATGACGTTGTGTTGGTTCACCATTTTCAAGTGTCCCTTCAATCGCAGGAATATCAGTAGGTGCTGGCAAATAATCAATTACAGCATCAAGCATTAACTGAACCCCTTTGTTTTTATATGAAGATCCACATAAAACTGGGAATACCTCAACTGCAAGAACCCCTTTACGAAGAGCAGCTTTGATTTCAGCAATTGTTGGTTCTTCACCTTCAAGCACTTTCATCATCATATCATCATCAAATGATGCAGCTGTTTCAACAAGGTTATTTCTCAATTCTTCAACAACATCAACTAAATCTGCAGGCACATCAGTGATTTCTACATTTTCGCCTTTGTCATCTTTAAATATATGTGCCTTGCGTTCAAGCAAATCAACCATACCTTTGAAATCAGTTGATGAACCAATAGGATATTGAATTGGTACTGCAACAGCACCTAAACGATCCTTAATTGTAGCAACAGACATCATGAAGTCAGCACCAATAGCATCCATCTTATTTACATAAACAATACGAGGCACACCATAAGTAGTTGCTTGTCTCCAAACTGTTTCTGTTTGAGGTTCAACCCCAGCTTTTGCATCAAGTACAGTAACGGCACCATCAAGTACACGAAGTGAACGTTCAACTTCAACTGTAAAGTCAACGTGACCTGGTGTATCGATAATGTTTACACGGTGGTTTTTCCATTCAGCAGTTGTCGCTGCTGATGTAATGGTAATTCCACGTTCCTGTTCTTGAACCATAAAGTCCATTTGAGAAGCACCTTCATGTGTTTCTCCGATTTTATGAATACGTCCTGTGTAATAAAGAATACGTTCTGTTGTTGTTGTCTTACCAGCATCAATATGGGCCATAATTCCAATATTACGCGTTTTATCTAATGGGAACTTACGTGGCATAAATTCACACTCCTTTCAATTAAAATGATTTGACTACCAACGGTAGTGAGCAAATGCTTTATTTGCTTCTGCCATTTTATGTGTATCGTCTTTTTTCTTAACTGAAGCACCTGAACCATTTGAAGCATCAATGATTTCATTTGCTAAACGATCCACCATCGTTTTTTCCGATCTTAAACGTGAGTAGTTAACTAACCATCTAAGACCAAGTGTTACACGACGCTCACCTGCAACCTCAATTGGTACTTGGTAGTTTGCACCACCAATACGACGCACTTTAAGTTCAAGTGATGGCATGATATTATCTAATGCTGATTCAAACACTTCCAATGCTGGTTTCCCAGTTTTAGTTTCGATTTGTTCGAAAGCACCATATAGAATTTTTTGAGCAGTTCCTTTTTTACCATCTAACATAATTTTGTTAATCAAACGAGTAACAAGTTTTGAACTATGTACTGGATCTGGTAACACATCTCTTTTTGGAACATTTCCTTTACGTGGCATTTTGAATCCTCCTTCCTATAATTTAAATGATTTATTTAGGTCTTTTAGCCCCATATAACGAACGGCCTTGTTTACGATCTTTAACCCCTGCACAGTCCATTGCACCACGAATGATGTGGTAACGAACCCCTGGTAAGTCTTTTACACGACCACCACGAATCAATACAACACTATGTTCTTGTAGGTTGTGACCAATTCCTGGGATGTATGCAGTTACTTCCATTTGATTTGACAAACGAACACGGGCATATTTACGTAAAGCCGAGTTTGGTTTTTTAGGTGTCATGGTTGCAACACGTGTACAAATCCCACGTTTTTGAGGAGATGATGTTTTAGTTGGTTTTTTAAGCAATGAGTTATACCCTCTATTTAAAGCTGGTGACTTTGACTTATAAACCTTATTTTCACGTCCATGTCTAATTAATTGGTTAATTGTTGGCATATTATTTCTCCTTTCTTGAACACACGATACCGGGTGTTTCATGTTTCCGGCTAAAAAAACTGCTACTTAGCACCTAATATATTTTACAATAATGCTAACTCTCTGTCAACCTATTTTGTCTATAAAAT
>CAZWEF010000111.1:1555-4538 GCA_964632125.1 uncultured Erysipelotrichales bacterium | reverse complement strand
ATAAATAGGTAGTATTGCACCAGAGACTAACTTCAGATAACTATTGGTCCTTTTTACAATCATAATCTACAGCTGATTGCACAATTCTCAAAGAATATATTCACAAGTGTCTCTCTGGCATTACATCTTAGTTTTAAGACATATCTTGTAGTACCAATGAATGCTAGCAAGAATAACTCCTTCTTGAATGGCATAAACAAAGAAGCTCTTCTTTCTTAGTAGTTGAGCAAGTTATTTCTGCAGAATATTAGCTGCTCACTGATACACAAACTAAAGAATATAGAAAAGTGCATTTTAATCAAACTATCTGTGCCCAGATATGCAAGATGTCTATGTGTTATAATCAGGTGTACATTACCATTAACTAAAGCAAGCTTCAGATTAGATAGATCATTGATAGTCTCTGATACATTACTGAATACTCCTGTAGAAGGTAAAGAAAGCTTAGCAGAGCTATAAATACAAGTCAGTCTTACTACACTCATAACTTAATTATCTGCTCTCTTTCAAGAATATCAAAAATGCATGTTTTAAAAGATTACTCACTGGATTGAAATGAACTGCAGGATGCTCAAGCAGTGGCATCTCTAGACAGGACAGTGGCCTCTTGATTTTAAAGCAGTTTTCAGCATATCTGAGATCTAGTTAGTTCACTCTTTATTGACATGTGTAATACAGGTAGTTTTTTGCAAGTATCTGACTTTAACTTCTTTGAGAAAACAATAAAATGCATAGCACCATAGCCATGAAGCTGGTGGTATAAGTCTCATTTGAATCTTCTACAGGGTTGATAAGATTAGTCAGTGGTTATAAAGAATGTAAATATAATCTCTCATCAGCAATCTTATGAAACTAGACATGTAGATTGGAATATCATCTCTTCTCTTTATCAAAAATAGGGTAGACTTAGGCACCATCACTGAGCAGTTTATCAAATGCAGTTTCAAACTTCTTAATTTTGATACTTTTTAAATCACTAATTCTTTCAACTCTCTAACTACACATCTCAACACTTCTACAACACAGCTGATTTGTGAGCCTGGTAGTGTAGAACTTAGTCTGGATCCAAAACAAATATTATTAGCCTACTTCAATAAAGTTGCTATCACTTTTTTAGTATTGTCAAGTTGGATGCATTGTGAAAGACTGATATATTTCTTGTTTTCATATCCTTGGATGGTTCTAGAGCTATTGTCTTCTGGATTGAAATGACTCAATAGAAAGTACAGCACAGTGATCTAGAGAAGGGTAATTGTTGGTACATATACATTTAGAAATACTCTTCTTTGGAATATCTTCAACAGTAATTGTTACTGTTCTTTGTTGGTACATATACATTTAGGAATACTCTTCTTTGGAATATCTTCAACATTCCTGGAGAAATAAATATCTATGCTACATAGCATATGACAGAAATCAGGTTGTATGTTACTTGGCATACAAGCTATTATTCTATGATTCAGAGTGTTTAGTTTCAATTTTAGATCAGTATTATATCTTATCAGCATATTAGATGTTTATATTTGATAACACGGGTTTAGTTTGTATACTGTTGGTTGATTGTTGTTTATGCTAGTGCCAAACAGCTCTTTGTAAATTAATGCGATTGCATTGGTAATATCATTAAAGTTAGCATCCATCCAACAAACTATATTTGATTATATTGAGCACAACCATTTTGAATAGAAAGTTAGAGAAGTATATAGATCTCTTTAATACATATGAAGGCTAGATCTTGTTGTCAGACGAAATGTAAGAAGTCTTTCGCGAAGCCATTTATTCTTCAGAAGGGTTTAACCCTATTTATGTTTAGTTAGTGATTAACTTTTAATAACTTTGATGAGCTTATTCAACTTAAGCCTTTTAAAACCAATCAGTACTTCCTTGTCGGAATCCGTATGGCTAAGCAACTGTCCGGCAACAGTAACTAAAGCTCACAAACACTATATGAACGAAATAACTAGACTCTTCAATAGAAGTAGATGTCTAATAAATTGCTCTTAGAAGCTTTAAAGAGCATCTTCTATGACTATAGAAGAGGGTATGTTGATGAAAACCAAGACAACTTAAAGAGAAATTTAACTAGAGTATATGGGAAGATAAGAACCGACTGGAGACAGTAGAAGATATGATATATGTCTAGACTATTAATAACCAATAATAGCAACTTTACTTCTTTAAATAAATTGTCGCATATATATTTTCACATATTTCCTATTTGTGGACACATGAACATCGTTATTAAATACACTTACCATTTTAGATCTTGTGTTGGCGACATAAATATTTGAACACCAATTAAATTAAGCCTAGTGTGACTATTTCTAATCATGGGTATTTATTTAAAGATAATACTTAACACCTAGTTTATTATAGAAGTAAATTTAAGAAATAATTTGTTGTAAAATGGACTTTAGAATTGTTTGTCTAAATCACTGATTATGCGTAGATCTTTCAAGAGCTTGCCTTAAGCAGATATATTTTATGAGATAAAGATAAGAAATCTCACAATTAACAATTTAATTAGGCAGATTGTGATGTAAAAAGAACATCCTGGTCTTGAATATATGGAATTCCATTCTTAAGACACACTTCTGCCTTTCCTATTTCTTTGCCCAGATAGAGTAAATGAAACTTATCATCTGTTAAGAGCTCCTGGGTTAGATTAATTATAACCTCATCTGCTGTGTTTCCCTTGAATTCTCTGAGCTGTTTTCCAGAAGTATCTCATCTTTTACAACTTCTACAACATAGTAACCAAATGGGTTGCTGAAAGTAGGCTCAAATTTGTAATGTTTAGAGAGTATTTCATTCATTTCCTTCCAACTTTCATTATAAATGTGTGCACTATGTGAGATGATAGTCAATGGGCCTATTTCGAGCATGTTTTCCACTTTAACATCTGAAACTCTACAGGCAGTGTTAATACTGCAACAACCCACATCACAGGCAGTGTTAATGCTGCAACTGCCCACATCACAGG
>CAZWEF010000111.1:0-1455 GCA_964632125.1 uncultured Erysipelotrichales bacterium | reverse complement strand
CTGCAACAACCCACATCACAGGCAGTGTTAATGCTGCAACTGCCCACATCACAGGCAGTGTTAATACTGTATGCTGTACCATTGGTTACACCAAGACTTCCCTCTCCAACTTTCTCATTTAGTCTTTTATTGAGTTTTTCAAGAAGATTCTTCTGTATCTTCCTTAATCCAAATGCATTTAAAGGCCAGGCCCTAAACATGTCATTGCTTCTGATATAGCAAGTTAAAAACAGCTTAGAGCCTTGTACATTTGGCTGTATTGAAATTACACACGGCGGGTTCTCTTTGTAAAGATCTTCCATCTCCCATGTTGTTGCAAAGCATCTTTTATAAGATATGTTATCAATCAACATTTTCTCGATTCTTTTGAACTGGTCATTTCCAAAAAAACGTGATCCATAAGTATAAGCTGCTTCCTTGGATTTATATGGAAGAGTGAAAGATTTGTAGTAGGGTTCAATATCTTCCTTAGAAAATCTCAAATATTCTTCAAGTTTAGGATCTTCTTTGTTGATCACGGTCACCAAATTAATGCACTCTTTAACTTTAGAAGACTCATTCTGAGTGGTCTGTGTCATCTTTCCAAATGTTTTTAATACCTTAAGCCAAGCATTTGCAATGTAATCATCCTCCACTTTATACAAAACGTTAGATGGAATAGCTTCAACTACAATCTTTTTCTTTGGAAATACTCTCGGAATATTAAAAGACTCTAGTTTTGGAAGGTCTTTTATGATTTCATTCAATATCTTTTTATACTCTTCTTGATCATCGAGATTGACAATCTGATCAGTCAGATCTATAAATTTTATATTGTTGACAAGCTTATTTATATTTTCTAATGGGATCTCTATTGGTAATTCAACATTTTTATTTGTAATCTCATGCTTTTCGTGTGGCTGTGAGAAGAATACAACTGTATTCTTACTTCTAGCTCTGTCGTTTCCAACCAGGAGAATGTATCTGATGTTGGGATTTCCCAGGTAATTTCTTATTAATGGCTCTATTATGGGCATCATAAAAATTAGCAACCAGGCAGTAGTCATTTGAGTTTAAAGTACTTGCCACGAAGTCTTTCATTGTCCACAGAGTGGCTATTGCCACATTTGATTCTTTATTTCCAATGATCAGTTTTTAGCATATTCCAAAGGCCAATTCTTTATTTGCATTTCTTCTTGTATTTCTGGCTGTGGAGTTTCCAGCTCTATTGGTGATAGCAGTTCTTCCAACATGGAGTGAAATGAGAAGAGTTTGTGAAATTAAATTTTTAAAACCTATTTGGCTATGTTTTACTCAAGAATAATTTATAAAATTATCAGGAACACAAGATCTGAAAAGTGTTTTAATTCTTGTATATCATGGGCAAGGGCAATGAATTGATTGAACTTCTTTGATAAGACACACCAACAGATTATTATATTTATTAGACAATGTTAAAATATTCCTATAAGTAGT
>CAZWEF010000110.1:0-4548 GCA_964632125.1 uncultured Erysipelotrichales bacterium | reverse complement strand
AAACAAACCCAAAATAGAGGAAGAGGTGCTAATACAAAAGCCTCAACTAATATTATTTCAAATGGATCAAGGATTATTGTACCTGAGGGGCTTGCTTTGATTACCTTAGAAGATGGTAAAGTCACATCATTTATTGCAGAACCTGGTGGTTATGAATTTCATTCAGATAATTTACAATCAAGTTCGTTTTTTGGAGGTGATGGTATTTTTGCTTCGACCATTAAGCAATCTTGGGATCGGTTTAAATTTGGAGGGCAACCTGGTGCTCAACAATTAGCTTTTTATGTTAATTTAAAAGAAATACCAAACAATCGTTTTGGTACCCAATCAGAAATCTATTGGGATGATGCATACTTAAATACACAAGTTGGTGCTGTAACTAGAGGGACATATAGTTTGCGTATTGTGGATCCTATTTTGTTTGTTAAAGCGTTTGTTCCAGCTTCGTATTTGGTTCAAGATGCAGTAGCATTTGATTTTGCAGATATGGATAATGATGCAGGGACACAGTTATTTAACGAGGTTGTTGGTAGTTTAGCAAGTGCCCTTTCTACTTATACAAATAACACAAAGCACCATCGCATGTCAAACATTCAAGCGGATGCAGTTGGTTTTTCTAAGTCACTGGCATCTGTAATTGAACAAAATTATCAATGGGAAGCATTAAGAGGGATTCAAATGACACAGGTTGTGCTTCAAGCCATTGAATATGATGAAGATACTAAAGCATTACTTAGCGATGTTCGTAAAGCGGATGCGCTTAGAGATGGTCGTGGCAATAGTTTTATGCAACAATCGGTTGCAAGAGGGATGCAAAATGCTGGTGAGCATGGTGGTGGCGCTAATATGGCTTTTATGGGGATGGGCCTAAATGGGGCTGGTAGTGTCATGGGCTCTTTACAACAACCTGAATCTAACGGACAAAAATCTGTGCAAGATCAGCTAAAAGAATACAAACAGTTACTAGATGATGGTTTGATTAGTGAAGATGATTACAACGCTTTAAAAGCGAAGTTATTGGGGTTATAATGCAACGTAAATCAATTGATGATGGTTTCTCTGGATCACTTAATAAATGTCCGAATTGTGGTTCTGCTGAAATCATCTTCGATGCTTCAAAGAGTTTGTTTGTATGCACCCACTGTCGTACAAGTTTTTTATCAACTGGTGCGATTGAAGAACCCCCTATTGAAACATTAACTGGTGTTGTTTTAAGTGAACATCTTGAAGATGTCACCGAACAAACCGATATGATCACCTTTAAATGCTCTGGATGTGGTGCTGAAGTTGTTGTTGATAGCAATGCTCATTTAGCACGTTGTCATTGGTGTCGTCAATCACTTACACTTGACAATGTCATTCAAAATGGTTTAGTTCCAGACACTGTTTTAACTTTTTCAATTACCAAAGCCCAAGCTAAAACATCTATTCGTCAGTTCATCAATCAACGATCTTTCTTTGCTTTACCTCACTTTAAGCAAACATTCAATGATGAGAATATCTTTGGCGTTTATTTTCCTTATGCTGTCATTGATTTCAATGTACATGCTGATCTTGAAGGTTCAGGTGAAGTCTTAACACGAAAGTACACCGTTAAAGTTGGTAAATCAACACAAACAAGGTATGATGCAGATGTTTATACAGTCAAACGACGTTTTGATGCCTATATCGATAATTTAACGATAGAATCAAAAAAAGAGCGTGTTAAAACAACCGATCGCTCAAAAACCAACAACATCATCAATAGTATTATGCCATTTGATCTTGAAAACGCATTGCCTTGGCAAGCCTTGTATTTAAAGGGTTATTCATCTGAAAAAAGAAATCTAAATGTTGAACAACTCAAAGACATTGTTCAAAAACAAGCTGAAGATGTTACAAGATATAGTATTGTGGATGATTTAGCAAAATATACACGAGGTGTTAGTTGGAGCACACAAAACTATGAAATCAAAGGACAACGTTGGACAACAGCTTATTTACCTGTATGGCTTTATAGTTATCAAGATAAAAACAAAGTCATTCATTACATCGCTGTTAATGGTAGAACAAAAGAAACCATGGGCAGTGTCCCTATCAATGCTCCTCTTGTCTTTTTAATGGCCTTACTAATTGAAATTGTGATGTTGATGATTGCATTGAATAGTGATAGTGCATATGCATGGTTGTTGCTTTTCCTTGGTCCTTTGTTTGCTTATTATGAGCATAAACGTTATCGCAATCCTGATGCGCGTCACCATTTTGAAACCGACACAAAAACAAGGGTTGATAACATTGAGCGAGTTGATGAGTATGTTACTCATCGTCATGGCCAAACCAGTTCAACCATTGTTGGTATGAATTATACAAAAGTTACAGGTATTAGTAAATAAGGCACTCATTTGAGTGCTTTTTCATATGCATCATAAAGTGACATGCATGTTACCCCATTTCATTCTCTATCACTGAATATCTTTTACATAGTAACACCACTAAATTTTTGGTTGGTGTCAAAAGAGAAAAAGACGCTTGACGATTACCACGAATCATACAAAAAAAATGGACATATCATCCATTCTTTTATCTTTATAAAGAAACATGTAAGAGTTCATAAACATATCCGAGCGCTCTTTGCGCGTCGTTCATTTCTTCTAAGAAATAAAACTCAACAAAATGCCATTTATCAGGATTATATACCCCGATGTAACCAACATTTGGATCAATATCAGATGTCATTTCTGGTCTTTTAAGCGTTGATGTTTGATCGATCACATGATCGATTTCAAGTACATATTTTGCTTTCATCACTTGGTCTAAATGCACATACATTGGAATACCAATATTAATGTGTTGCCAACCAAATGATTTAAGTATGTTATCATAAAACCCATCAAAAATAAAATGGTTCATACCATCCATATGTTCCCACACATAAAGTGGTGAATAAGCTTTTTGTAATGGTTCATCTTGAATTAAATAAGCCTTAATTTTCAAATCTTGAAACCCATCTGTTTTATGACCATTTGATTGAATACGTTCTCTTATAATGGTCATATCGTAGTCATTTGGTAATTGAATCTTGTATTGCATGGCATGCATCTTCATACCTCCCTTTGAGCTAATCATACAACTAGAAGGACTTAAGTACAAGCGATTTACCTTAAGGTTTTTAATGCCTTAAACATGGATGATATTAGTCACTAGAAAACTCTTTTTATGATGTGTTTTTTAGATACTTATAGTTTTATTATTCTGCTGTAGATCATATGAACATCTGATATAATACTACTTTAGATTATTGTCATTTTTGGGCTTGAGAACATAACATATGGATTTGTTCAATAATAGATTCTAACGTACTTTTTGAATCTTCGAAAATGCTATAAAATATAACCTAAAACTCCTATTATTAGCTTTATATACGTTAACATCACTAACAATAAGTTAGACATTAGATGCCATTTCAGACTTGTCAGGTTCATTTTTGTTACTATTTAATAATAATGATTATATCGATATTAGCTACTGACAAATGACCATCATTGATGATATAATTGTTTTAGCTAAAGGTGGTGATTTCATGTTTAAATATCGTGCTAGAATTTTAGAAACAAAGGAAGATTTTGATATGATTTATCAATCTTTGATTCAGCTATTTGATTCAAAATCAGTTGATTTAGTAGTACTGAGTGATAACATGGATATGAATGTATACTTTCTTTTAAAGTCTCATCGTTCAAGCGTTACTGAAGGTAATACAACATCTATTGGAGAATTCACTGAACTTGTGATTGAAATTGAAAAAGGCAATGAAGCATACGTAGTGCCAAAAAAAGCCTATGACGAAACATACGAGATTACGAATCTCAAAAAAGTTTACGACTATTTAAAAAAAGAGCAAAAGTATCAAGCAACTGTTTTACAAAGAGCACATGCAATTCTTGGAGAACTAATATTCAAAAATAATTTAATTGAAACAAGGGGACGATTTAAGACTCAACAAAATTATGTTCCTTTTACTTATGAGGGTGTGAAGTATGCAAAATATTTTGTTGAACCTGAGTATGTTAAGGAAAAAATCAATGATTTATTTAAATATTGGCATGATTTAAGCGATGAAACAGCCGCTGGTGTATTTGCCAAGTTCATGATCATTCAGTTACAACTCATTTCTATTCATCCATTTAATGATGGTAATGGTAGAATTAGTCGCGCTATGTCTGAAAGCTACTTTGAGCGTTTTAATTATATACCTTATACGCCCTACTCTCATGCTCATAAAAGACAATACCAAGATAATATGGGTGCTTTTAGTGTTTTAGCAATTGACGATCTTGAAGCAGCATATAGAAGTTTTGCATCATTTATATTAGATACTTATCAAGAAAATGTTTATGACTTAATTCAATCTTTAAACAAGCTTTGTGATCAAATATCAAATCTTTAGGCTTTACGTTTAATCCAAATGATGCTATAATGAACTTGTAAAGAAATCCTGACCTACCGAATATGCGGGACATACATATCTTGAGAACCAGGTTACATGCTTGACCTACCGATTCATACGGG
>CAZWEF010000109.1:0-4623 GCA_964632125.1 uncultured Erysipelotrichales bacterium | reverse complement strand
CAACTATTTCAGAGAATGCATTTAGTGATCTCAGTAGTCTTCAAGAACTTGATCTTAATAATAATTTATTTATTGATGATGAAAAGGAAAGAATCAGAACCATGGTTCCAAATATAACAACAGTAAACTTTTAATTCCGGTCAACACCTAATAAACACTTTTAAAACTCGTATATTTCTATTTTTAAAACAAGATGCTAGCTAGTACTGCGAGTATTTCTTTACTATAAGGTGTTATTTTCGGCCCTTCCTTTCTTGGAAGATCCCAAGGACAAGAAGTATGTATTAAAAGAAGAACTGTTGTGTGAATATTATTTATTCAATCTGATAAGCATTTATACTCATACTAAAACATTAGATTCAAAGTTGACGTTTGACTTCATAAGGGTTCTTTAATTAAACAATTTGCTATTTATTGTTAAAATATTCCTATAAATAGTAAAACCTAATAATTAAATACCCTTCTTATGACTCACATCAACATGGCACCCGACGTGAAAAGAATTTTGGAACACGCTCCAGAGATCAGGCTGTGGTACGCAAGGACTGACGTACCCATATTTGAACTGTACTTCCGGACAATGAAGTACACAGACGAGTCATTAATTTTAAACACCGCTTTACAAAAAAGCGAAAGAAGGATACAAGAAATTTTTATCGACGAAAAATTAATTCCGGACACATTCAGGAAATTCAAGTTTAGGCTGTACAAGATAGCACAAAGAGAGGCTATCAAAGAGATTCTAATAAACAGACAAAGAATTGAAGAATCTACAGTAACATGGCTAAACAGAACTGTACATTTTCTAGCTGCGTTTGAGGATAGAGACATAGCTCTGTTCTTTTTAAAAGAAACCAGTATATACAAAGAAAGTAAAGATATAGTTAAGAAACATTTAGAAAGCTGCAAGAGTTATCTAGAGATGCGGGAAGAAGTTAAATACCGCATCCCAAATGAAGATAGCTATTTAAATAAAGACAATACTAAAAAGGTAGGCAAACAAAAAGTAGAAAAAAGTTTTAAAAAACCTGAACTAAAAAAATCAAAGGAAATAAATGTTAACTTTATAACCAAAAAAAATTCAAAAAACAAAACTGACGATAAAATGTTAGTTAAAATAGCGAACAAAGAATACGAAGCAATCGCTGATACAGGAAGTCAAGTGAATATTATTAGCCAAGAACTACTCATTGAGAACAGTTTTAAACCATATTCAATACCTAAAGTAAGTTTGAAAAATATCATTGGAAATATTACATTTGCAGATACAGCTGTAGATATACCAACAACAATAGAAGGTATGCTCATACATTTAAACTTTCTTATAATAAAAACTGAAAACAAGAATACCATTTTAATTGGTAATGAAACTCTAAAAAGAGTGCAAAAGCACAAAAAAGAACTAACTAGCACTATAAATGAGTTTCCATCTGTATTCGATATGAAAATATCAGAAGGTTATAAAGGCATGATGTGCAATATTGAAACAATTCCTAATAAAAAAGTTTATATTAAACAACGGCGCATCCCTCAAGCGATGCAAGAAGGAACCAAATTAGAAATTGAAAAAATGCTCGCAGAAGGTGTGATAGAAAAATCCTCTTCTTCGTGGTGTAATCCCATCAGACCTGTACCAAAGCAATCTGGGGAGGTTAGATTAACCGTAAATATGCAATTTCTCAATAATTTGGTACAAGATAATAACTACACTGTGCCTCATATTCAAGGAATCATTGAAAAGACGCAAGGCTATAAATGGTTCACGGTAATTGATCTAAAGGATGGATACTTCCAGATTATGGTCAATCCGAATGATAAGTTCAAAACAGCATTTCAATTTAACAATCAGCTGTATCAATTTGTCAGGATGCCGCAAGGATTTAAGAACTCACCCGCCATTTTTCAACAGATTATGGACACAATTTTGCAAGAGTTTATAGATAACGGATGCAATGTATATCTGGATGACATAATTGTCTATGCAAAGACAGAAAAAGAACATGATAATCTTTTAAGAAAGATTTTGAAGAAATTAGAAGTTAATAATTTCAAAATAAATATTGGAAAAATGCAATATAAACAGCAAGAAGTTAAACTGCTAGGAGCAATTATAAATGGGATAACTCAGAGACCCATTCCCGAAAAACAAAGCAAAATACTCACTTTCCAAGTCCCTAAAACTAAAAAAGAACTTCAAAGGTTCTTGGGGTTTGCCAACTTCTACAGAAAATACCTTAAAAAGTTAGGTGAAATATCAGAACCATTATACAATCTTTTAAAATCAAAAAACGAGACTTTAATATGGACAAATAAGGAAGAAGAAGCTTTTAATAAAATCAAAAATATGATCAATAGCGACATTGCAGTACACATTCCCGACTATTCAAAGTCTTTTGTACTGTCAACAGATGCATCCAACACAGGTATTTCAGCAGTATTGCAACAGGAAATCAACAATGAATTAAAAGTGATTGACTGGGGTTCAAAGAAGCTAACCCCAGCCGAGCAGAAATATGGCATTACAGAGAAAGAATTCTTAGCCATGGCTTGGGGAATCGAGCATTTTGACTATTACCTTAGAGGCAGAAAGTTCAAGGTAAGAACAGATCATTCGGCATTACTGTCAATCAAAACAAAACAGATATTTGGAAGTCTTAAATTAGAAAGAATGCGAGAGAGACTACAGGAATACGATTTTACTCTCGAGTACATTAAGGGTGAAGAACTCATTGAAGCTGATGCTATCAGCAGAATACACGAAGAACCAGCAGACTTCACAGAATTCGAAAAAATGAACAAAAGATTTCTAACAGGACAGAACGATGAGCACTATTGGAAATTAAAAACAGAAGAAATAAGAATCATTCCAAAAATAAAAGAGAGAGCTGGAATAATCAAAAATATTCATAAAGAATTAGGACATAGAGGCCGGGAATGCATAATGAAAGAGCTAGTTAAAAAATACTATTGGCCTAATGTCACCGAAATGATTAGTGAAATAATTAAAACATGCGATAACTGCATTAAGAACACCCAAAAAACAGAAGGTGGAGAAACATTTATATCTTCAAATTATCCAAATGAAATCGCTGCAGCAGATTTATTTTTTGTAACACAACAAGATACTGCATTAACATATATTGACTATTTTACCAGAATAGCAAAAATTAAACCTCTGCAAAATAAAAGCTCGAGCTCAATTAAAAGAGCTTTAGAAGAAATATTCGAGGAATTAGGGCCACCAAATACTCTAATTACAGATAATGGAAAGGAATTTGCTAACAACGAAGTAAAAGAACTATTAAGAACTATGAATGTGCATCATCATAAAACATCAGTTGAAAAACATCAATCCAACGGCAGAATTGAAAGATTTCATCGCACTTTGTGGCAGATGATCAGGAAAACGTGTGCTGATCAAGATGAAAAAATAATAGATGGCGTAGCGTTAAAGGAGTTAGTAGAAAAATATAACAACACATTTCACACAAGTATCTTAACTACTCCTTATGAAGCACTAAATGACTACAATAATAAAGATCTTAAAATAATCAATTCAAATGAAGGTGAATATGCAAGAAGATTTAAAAAACTTAAAAGAGATAAATTTAATGTTGGAGACAAGGTTTATATTGAAAATACAGCTATGGAAGCTCAAGATAAACGAAATAACTTGTATGAAGTAGAAGGCATAATAAAAGAAGTTTTAGAACATGATACCTATCTTATAAATATTCCAAATACGGGAAAAATAACGAAAAAAAGTCATTCTCAATTGATAAAACAGATAAAATAAAAAGAAGAAAGAAGAAAAAGAAAAAAGAAAAGAAGAAAAAAGAATAAAAAATGTGAGACCCCGAAAGCTATTTGAGGGGGGATGTTAAAATATTCCTATAAATAGTAAAACCTAATAATTAAATACCCTTCTTATGACTCACATCAACACTAACTACAGATTTCAGATGACTGATGACGGTCAGGAGCTTATAAAATTACTCAAGTCTAAAGCGAAAAGAAATTACATTGTTCTTGAAATGGCAAAACTGCAAATAAAAGAAAGAGGCTATGAATTCAGTCAGGCTGTTGAGTTCTTCAGCATGATGGAAACCCATGGATATATCCTCAGAAAGCCAAAAGAGCAGTACTTTATCTTCAAGTTTACAAATAAATTTCATTTTTAATCTTTTGAATTGTTTTTAATATTCGGTTGTAAAATAAATTTTTTACTGAGCATCCCATCGAGTTGTGGGTAGCGGACTCGCAAATATCAGTAGTGAGCGTTGGAACGTGCACCCACAGAGCCGACTGTTAAGAAGGCTTCTTTTTTCCTTGGCCGACTGTTAAGAAGGTCACCTTTAAATAAAGCCAACTGTTAAGAAGGCTTCTTTTCCTTAGCCGACTGTTAAGAAGGCTTCTTTTTTCCTTGGCCGACTGTTAAGAAGGCACCTTTTTAATATTAGACCGACTGTTAAGAAGGCTTCTTTTCCTTGGCCGACTGTTAAGAAGGCACCTTTTTAATATTAGACCGACTGTTAAGAAGGCTACCTTTTTTAATTAAAATCTTAATTGATTGTATAGATACTTTTTAAAACAAATTCACACTAGATCATTATTTTAATAAAT
>CAZWEF010000108.1:0-4641 GCA_964632125.1 uncultured Erysipelotrichales bacterium | reverse complement strand
CTTTGTAAAGCTGCCAATAATGAAAATGCTGGGATTTCGTCAGTTAGCAGTAATTATGTTAAAATTGCAATGGATTTCTTTATCACAGACCCACCACATCACGCTGTGTTAGTTGGTAATTATCGTAGTGCTGCTGTGAGTATTGTGATTAAAGGTGGCGTTGCCTATATGATTTTAGATGTTTTCAATTAGTCTAGCGAAGCTAGGCTTTTTGTTTGTTGAAAATAAAGGGCTAAACGTGTATAATAAACATGTTAGTAGAGGTGAAAATCATGCGAAAAGAAGCATATCAATTATTAAGGATTATGGATGAAAAACAAGCTTATTCAAATCTTGTTTTAAATGATTTCTTAAAAACATCTACTATGTCAAGAGTGGATCAAGATTTATTGACACGAATGGTTTATGGTGTCATCAGTCATCAATTGTATTTAGAGTATCAATTAAAAGCATTGGTTAGTAAATTACCTAAAAAAAAGATAAGAACATTGTTGTATTTATCTTTGTATCAACTTTATTTTTTAGATAAAGTACCAAGCTACGCTGTTTGTGATGAAGCAGTTAAAATAGCGAAATCAATGGATCCAAAACTCAGTTCCTTTGTCAATGCTGTTTTAAGAAAAGCAGTTAAACAAGGTCCTGTTGATGTCAGTACAGGGCATCAAATGAAAGATTTATCGATATCATATAGTATGCCTTTATCTATTATAGAGAAACTTACTCAACAATATGACAAAGACACTGTTGAAGCCATCTTAAAAGATAGTCTTGAGGTGCCAAAAACATGTGTTAGAATCAATGCCCTTAAACCAATTAATTTTGAAGGAGAAAAGGGACAACTTGTAACAACTGCCGTTATTGTAAATAAAGGAAATGTTGCCCATTTAAGCGAATATAAACAAGGACATATCAGTATTCAAGATGAAGCAAGTCAACTCGTAGCACTACATGTAAATCCTCAAACAAACGAGACAATCCTTGATATGTGTGGTGCACCAGGTGGTAAAACATGTCACATGGCTGAACTTATGGGAAATAGTGGACATATTGATGTGTTTGATATTTATGATCACAAAATCGACTTAATCAACCAAGCAACTAAGCGCCTTGGAATTAACATTGTTCATGCTTTCAAACAAGATGCAACCAATTTACAACACTTGAACACAGTATACGATCGCATCTTACTAGATGGTCCTTGCAGTGGGCTAGGTGTTTTGAAACGAAAACCTGAAATTAAGTATCGTGACATTGATTTTGATGGTTTGGTTAAGCTCCAACGACAGTTAATGTCACAAGTCGATGATCATTTAAAAGTTGGGGGTACATTTGTTTATAGTACATGTACACTTAATAAAGATGAGAATGAAGCCAATGTACAATGGTTTTTAAAGCAGTACCCAAATTATGAATTAGTCAATGAAACAACCATATTACCTTATGTTTATCATACGGATGGCTTTTTTATTGCAACGTTATTGAAACATGAAAGATGAGGTTATTATGCAATCATTATATGATTTTACTTATGAACAACTAGAAACGATGTTGGTAGAAAATGGGTTTAAAAAATTCAATGCCAGTCAACTATTTGATTGGCTTTATCAAAAACATGTAATCGATATAGACGCTATGTCTAATCTATCTAAACCATTACGTCAGTTTTTAAAAGAACATTTTGTTGTGAACAAACTAAGTGTTGTACAAGAACAACTGTCAAAAGATGGTACAAGAAAATACTTATCACAATTACCAGATGGTGAACTCATTGAAACCGTCTTGATGCAATATGACTATGGGCATTCAATTTGTGTCACGTCGCAAGTAGGCTGTAACATGGGATGTCGCTTTTGTGCTAGCGGCCAAAGAAAAAAAGTAAGAGATTTAAAAACATCTGAAATTGTTGAACAAATTGAAATGATTCAACGCCTTGTCTTAGAAGAAAACATCCGTGTTAGTCATATCGTGGTTATGGGCATTGGAGAACCATTTGACAACTATGATCATGTGATGGACATGATTCGCATTGTGAATCACGCTAAAGGTTTAGCTATTGGTGCACGACATATCACTGTATCAACTTGTGGACTCGTACCTAGAATCCTTGATTATGCAAAAGAACCTTTTCAAACCAACTTAGCAATATCACTTCACGCAAGTGATGATGAACTAAGAAAGAAAATTATGCCCATTGCCAATCGCTATTCATTAGAAGAGTTAATGGATGCAGTTGATCAATACATTGCAATGACCAATAGACGTGTGACATTCGAATACATTCTTTTAGAAAACGAAAATGATCAGCCAAAAGATGCATTGAAATTAGCACATCTCATTAGAGGTAAAAATGTGTATGTGAATCTTATTCCATTTAATCATGTTGATGAAGCAGGATTTTTAAAAAGCAATAAGGCACAAGTTTTGAAATTTTATGATACATTAAAACGAGTGGGCATTAATGTGACCATTCGTAAAGAGCATGGAGATGACATTGACGCGGCATGTGGACAATTGCGTTCAAAATATAAGGGGTGAACTTATGGAAGTCTTTGAAATAACCAATCCGGGTAAAGTAAGACAACAAAATGAAGATCAGGTTTATGCTAGGGTCAATGCACATGGTGTTGCTTTAGGTGTTGTTTGTGATGGGTTGGGGGGCCATGCTAGTGGGGAAATAGCGAGTGCCATTACAATTGAAACATTTCAAGAAGCGTTTCGCGTCGTGACAACGTTTGAAACAATAGACGATGCAAGACAGTGGTTGAAAGTAACTATCGAAAAAGCCCATCAAATCATCATTCAACAAATCAAACAAGATCCAAGTTACTTTGGGATGTCAACGACTGTTGTTGCAGCTTTGATTATTGATGGTGAGGTCATTGTTGCCAATGTAGGAGATAGTCGTTGTTACAAGTATGAAAGTGGTGCTTTGCAGTTGATTACAGAAGATCAAACACTTGTCAATGTTTTATATCGAAGTGGAACAATTAGTAAAAGAGAACTAAAAACCCATCCTAAAAGACATGTTCTATTGAGTGCTGTCGGAGGCAATGAACAAATCGATATTGATTTGTATCAACGTTCAATTTCTTCTAGTGGTCTTATTTGTCTTTGCTCGGATGGTTTATATAACATGATTAGTGATGAGCGGATTGAATCTATTATCCAATCAGCATCGGTTCTAAGTCAATGTGGTCGCCGTTTGGTTGATGAAGCGAATCGACTTGGAGGACTGGATAATATTAGTGTCGTACTACTTAGAGTGAAAGCGGGTGAACACCATGGCTAATGCAGTGATTGAAGATCGTTATGAAATTATCAAACAAATTGGAGAAGGTGGCATGGCCAATGTTTATTTGGCAAAAGACACCATTTTAGGACGCCTTGTAGCCATTAAAGTTCTACGTGGGGATCTTACAGGTGACGAGGTGTCTGTACGTCGTTTTCAGCGTGAAGCAATTGCTGCAACAACACTCAGTCATCCTAATATTGTGGATGTGTATGATGTAGGGCGTCAACAAGGTCGATATTTCATTGTTATGGAATATGTTGAAGGACAAACCTTAAAAGACTTGCTTCATAAACGTGGGCACTTAACAGTTGTAGAGGCGATTGATATTTTAAAACAATTAAGTAGTGCTTTAGCTCAAGCGCATATTCATGGGATTGTTCATCGAGATATTAAACCACAAAATATATTGATTAATGATGCAGGTGTTGTTAAAATAACCGACTTTGGTATCGCAACAGCACAACATATGGCGCAATTGACACAGTCTGATACCATTATGGGTTCGCTACATTACTTAGCACCTGAAGTAGCAAAAGGGGAACAAGCAACGAATCAATCAGATATCTATGCACTTGGAGTTGTTTTGTATGAACTGCTTGTAGGCGTTGTTCCTTTTGATGGTGAAACACCTGTTAATATTGCTTTTAAACACATTCGTGAACCAATGCCTTCAATTAGATTAATCAATGGTTTAATACCGCAATCAGTTGAGAACATCATCACAAAAGCGACTGCAAAAAGTCTTAAAAATAGATACCAAAATGCAGAAGAATTATTAGGTGATTTAGTGGTGTGCTTAAGAAATGATCACCTTCAAGACCCTAAGTTGGAATTGGTTGATGATGAAATAGAAAATCAAAGTGAATCAGTTGAAAAGAAAGAAAAAGACAAATCAACGCTTGCAAAAAAAGTAATGATTGGTTCTTTTGGTGCATTTGTTATCATCATTTTAACAATTATTGCATTGCTTTTATCACAACTTTTAGCACCGCCTAAGAAAGTCAAAGTACCTGATGTTGTAGGGATGACAGAGGTAGAGGCGCAAAAAGTAATTGAAAAAAGTGGGTTGACGATGGTGCCATTTAATTATGAATCATCATTAGAATTTGAACGGGGCATTGTGATTCGTTCCAATCCAAGTGCAGGTGTAGAACTAGCGGTTAATAGTAAGGTGAATCTCACCGTTTCTTCTGGTATTGTTATTATTGCGGACAACTATAGAGGAAAACAATTAGATGCAGTAAGGTCTTCGTTGGAACAAAAAAACATAAAAGTAGTTGTTGAGTACGTTCCCCATCAAACCATTCCTGAAGGTGAAATTATCAGTCAATCACCAGACCAAGGGTTTA
>CAZWEF010000107.1:0-4693 GCA_964632125.1 uncultured Erysipelotrichales bacterium | reverse complement strand
CCTAATGTTTTAGCATCTCTATAAGTTAGTTTTCTCATTTTGGTCCTCCATAATAATTTCTCTTAATGTTTTACCTTTAGTCACAATGGTGTTAATGCTTACCCCACTGTTCACAACCATTCTAATGAGTTGATCTTTTTTTTCAATCACAGTTTCAACGACTAATGGTTTTACATTTAAAACAGTCGCTATTTGATTCATCTCCTTAATCAGCGCCACACTAAGTTCACCCTCATAACTTATTTCCAATGTGTCATTATGCTTATAGTGATTTAAAAAAGTCTCTATTTCCCCATAGTAAATCATATGTCCTTCTTTTAAATACAACACTTTATTACAATACGCCTCTAAAAGTTGTAAATCATGAGAAGCAATGATAATAGACGTACCTTGTTTGCATAGATATGATAAGTATTTTAAAAGCTTATTAGCTAAAACAACATCTAATCCAACTGTTGGCTCATCTAAGAAAATTAATTTTGGGGACCCCATCAATGCTCTAGCAATTTGAATGCGCTGTTGCTGCCCACCTGATAGATTATTTGGATCACTCTTTTTGTATTGTTTAAGTTCAACAAGATCAAGTATTTGATCAATTTCTTGTTTGATTTTCCTCTGACTTTGTCTTGAAAAAAGACCTCCCATTAAGATATTGTCGTAAACAGACAAATACCAATCAATCGAAATATTTTGACTACAAAAAGATATATCATTGACTTCCATTCCATCCTCGATTAACACATCTCCTTCACTTTCTAAAAGGCCTAAAATTGCTTTAATTAATGTGGTTTTTCCTGCACCGTTTTCTCCAACAAGTGCAATAAAATCACCCTTCATAACATCAAATGATATTTGATTAATGCCATAATTATTTTTATACTTAAAACCTATATTTTCTACTTGCATTCTTTTTTGAGACATACTAAAACCCCCTCTATCTATACGTTTCATGTAAGTTCATCTACATAAACGCATTCATTGATTAAGTAACAATCAAAACCTATTTCAAGATTTATGATTATTACTTATTCAGTTTTACTAGGTGTAGGTAAGCTTTTATATAGTTCAAGTGTTGCTTGTTATTGATAACTTAGCCAAAGCATAAAGTAGCAAATTGACAATAATAAGGATGCCAAAGTCATGAGATTCCTCTCTTTTTTGCTTTTTGATAGTAAATTCATAAAGGTATTGAGTCCAAAATAAACAGCAAAGAACAAACCTGAATAATAAACAACCCCATGTGTTATCAAACCATTTAACACGTTTCCTAAATGAAGCAATACAATCAGTGAATACAGTTGAATGAACAATGAAATAACTGCCATGTATCTCATTTTCATTGGCAAAACACGATATCTTCCACCCATTGTATACTCACCATAAGGTTTTCCTATTGCAACTGCAAAAGTTAAACCCATAACACTAAGTATTAATACTGTCCCAATTGATGCATAAAACAATCCCATTTGATTATCCCCTTTCAAATAGCTTTTTGCTAATCTTTGATATACTTGATGTTATTGTAACAATAACTTCCTTATGATACAACATAACTTTTTACTTCAAGTACAAATTAGTTGTCATAACACCAAAAATAAAAAAAAGAAGGCATCCTTTAAAACCTCCTTTTTCTAACTTTATGTTTGCATCCCTTTTAGACTAATAATGAGTCCATAACAACTTGTTTATTTATCAAACATTTTATGAAAATTGCAAATATTATGTTCAACACACCATATGCGCTCACCTATTGCAATCCATTGATCTGGCTTTACATTTTTTCTTGGTATTTTAAATATCTTGCTCTTATATGCCTCTATAACTCTAGACATATACATATTCGTCGTCAAAATCAATAATTATGCTATCTCTCATAACAATACCCCTTCTATAAAAACGTTACTAGATGTCTTTAAAGTTAGTTAGTCATCGCTATAAATGTCCTCTTGTAAAAAGCAATTATACCATACAATGATTATTTGTTCACTGTTGAAGATGAGCATTGACAAATTGACCTTTACATCAAACAATACTTCCAAAGGATTAGATACTCAAGGTTTTACTTAGCCCAAAACTTAATGTACTTATAGGCTTGGTAGCCTATAACAATTGGTAGAAATATGATTGTTGAAATAAGCATGACCTGTAAAGTCGAAACATTTGCACTAGCTTTGGCAATACTTAAACTATAGCTTGGATTCACTGTTGAATACACAAAATATGGCATTAAAGAAAGATATCCTGTTATCATAAACAAAACCATCCCTAATGCTAAGCTAATGAAGCTTAAACCAAACTTTTTGAACATTGCTAATAGGCCTCCTAAAGTCGCTAGTAAAACAGTCGCTAATGGGAGTAACCATAGTAATGGAAATTCCACAAAATAACCTCTATTAAATATCCCTATTTTCTGGTTTAAACCAACAATGACTAAAATGAGAAATAGTGCTGAAAATAATGGTAAAACTTTAATGGCTTTATCAAACTTTTCGCCAATTTGTTTTGCACAATTTAACTTTAACCATAATAAACCTAATGATAAAGAATATAGAACAAATGCAACTGCAGTAAAAATGGGTATCATTTTGAAGATTACTAAAAATGAAGCAAAGCTATCGTTCATTGATCCTTTTTCATTGATTGGAAGGCCTATAAACAAATTTGCACTGTAAATTGCAAGTACAACTATCAATAATATACTTGAAATAAACCAGGCATATCTTAATGCATTTCTAAATTTTTCGTTATCTGATTTATCAATTAATTCTATAGCAATACCTCTTACAATAATAATGTATAACAATAAAAATATTGGTATATATAAATTAGTTAATATAGATGCAAAGGCATTTGGAAAAGCAGCAAATGTTCCACCTACAGCTAAAATAAGCCATACTTGAATCCCATCCCAATGAGTGCCAACAGATCGATTAATAAAGCGATATTTATTAAGGTCTTTGATAAACTTGATACTTAGCATACCTACACCCGAAACAAACATTTCTTGAGCCATGTATATTCCCCACACTAAAGCAAGTAGAAAAAACCAAAGATTAGATAAAAATTCAAATGTAAACATTTTTATTTGCCCTCCTTAGTTTGATATAGATATACTTGATCATCTAGACTTTTCTTGATTTGTACTTTCATTAAATAAACAAAAACAATGAAGGTTACCAAATATAATAATGCAATAGTTACCAAACTAAAAGCAACCGATGCTACTGGTACTTCTGAAATGCCATCAGCAGTCTTCAATAAACCGTATACGATCCAAGGTTGTCTACCCACTTCTGCAACAATCCAACCTGCTAATATGGCGATATAAGGCAAGATAAATACATATTTGAAAAGCTTTTGTTGAAGTGATGACTTTACAAAACGTTTATGAAATATGACTAGATATAAGGATAAAATAACCATAACAAGACCTAAAATAACCATAATCATAAATGATATACTGACAATGGGCATAGTACCATTAATGGCATCTACTTTAGTTGGTTGAACTTTAGCAACAAAACTAAAATAAGGTCCTCCAATAATAGGTACAATGATACTTGTAATTAAAGATGCTTTTGCAGCAATTTTCGAAGCTTTTATGTATGCTTTTTTATCATCTTCAGGTGTATCTTTCTTTAACAACTTATAACTACAAACTGATAAAACAAAGAAAGCACCCAGTAACATTGAAGATGCAACTGTATGAATTAACATGTACCAAGCATACGGATTTAATAAAACTTGAAAAATGTCTGTTAAAATCACATGACTTTTATCTGCTGCCATCTCATACCCTACTGGGTTATGCATAAAACCACTCGCTGTTATGATCCAAAGCGCTGAAACTGATGTTCCAACAGTAATTAACCATGCTGTGACAACTCTAAATTTCGGTGAAATTTTAGCTCTTCTAAAGACATAGATACCTGTAAAAGTCGATTCTAAGAAGAAAGCAATTAAAGCTTCTAAAGCTAAAGGTGGACCAAAGACATTACCCATGAACGAAGAATAATTTCCCCAATTGGTTCCAAACTGTAAACTCATTGCTATTCCAGTCACAATGCCAATAGCATAGTTGACAATAAATAAATTACCAAAGAAATCAGCTAGCTTTCGAAACTGATCATCTTTTTTTCTAAGATGAAGTGTTTCAAAAATAGCAATCAATAATATTAATCCAATTGATAACGGTACGTAGATAAAATGAAATGCAACCGTAAACGCAAATTGAATTCTACTTAAAATTTCCAACATATATTTTCTCCTTCTTACAACAAATGAATATGAAGCACAATAAACATACTAATTATACACTTTTGTCGCCTTAACATTCAATAAGAATCAAGTCAATTACACAAAATAGTTTACATAGATGAATAATTAATATAGAAAAAGAAGTCCTTTATTTATAAACAGGACTTTTGTGTCATTCATTTTGAAATAACCAATATAATAGAACAAACATAGACTTATTGGACTCAATGCCTGAAAACATAAATGACTAAGGCGGTGTTTAACGATTAACATGAGAGCAAGAGCAATGACATGGTGTAGTAGTGTGAAAGCTAGCGTCCATGTTAAGCTAAGAATGCATATCATTCAAGTTGTTTGTCTAAGAGGCTATTTTTACTTATCATACTCCTTGTTTTGTCAAGACACCTTTTTTCATTCGATAAATATAATCTGCGTA
>CAZWEF010000106.1:0-5040 GCA_964632125.1 uncultured Erysipelotrichales bacterium | reverse complement strand
AAAACAGTGCACTTATGATTGCATAAGGACACTGTTTTTATTAACTATTTTTTGACGTATTTTCGGTTATAACCAAGTGCAATGGTTCCTGGACCAGCATGTGTTGCAATGACTGGTGGTAAATCATCAACAGGGATTGATTCATGAATTGCTTCTTCTAATTTGAGTTTTGCTTTTTGAATTGCTTCATCATTATGAATATGAATAGCAAAATACTCATGTGTATCAGGGTTTGCATGTTCAGTAATGTAATCAACCATTTGTTGAATGCCTTTGTTTGTTGCACGCACTTTACTGTGAGCTTGAACAGTTCCATCTTGTACCTTTAAGATAGGTTTGATGCCAAGTAAATTACCAATCATCGCAGTTTTAGCATCAATACGACCACCTCTTTTTAAATAAGTAAGGGTTTCAGGCATTAATAGGATGATTTGATCGCTTTTGAACAATTCAATATAAGCGTAAATCTCATCAGGTGAAAGACCATCTTTAGCCATTTCAGTCATTTGAATGGCATAATTTTTAAGCGGTCTAGCAATGGTTAATGAATCAATTACCGTCACTTTGTTGTCAAACTCTTGTGCCGCTAAACATCCAGCTTGATAGGTTCCACTTAGTAAACTTGATATGGTAATGTAGATTATGTGATCATGTGTTTTGAGCAATGACTCAAAAACATCCATAACATCTCCTACAGCAGGTTGCGAAGTACTAACAGATTTTCCTGAAGTCAATGCCTCAAAGAACGTTTCATAAGTAATATCAACCATTTCAGTATAAGCTGTTGTGTCAACAATTAATTTAAGTGGGATAATTGTAATGCCATACTGTTTGGCTTCTTCAAAAGAAAGACCACTTGTACTATCAGTTACAATGGCGATTTTTTGTGTCATTCTAACACCTCCAACACCATTATAAGCTATATTGACGTTCAAATCAATCTCGACGATAGATAAACAAAACATTTGACAATCATTAATATATGTGCTAAGCTATGAATACAATTTAAAAAGTATTAGAGGTAGCGATGCAAATGAGTATTATGTGGAGAAGGCATTCAAAGAAACATAAAAAAGGTAATCATCGCCGAACAAATAGATTAGGCATAATTTGTTTGTGGGGATATAGAAAATATCTATATCACTCATCGTTAGATGGCGCTACAACTTAGAACTTCGTGAACAAGTTGCATAGCTGCAACTTTTTTTATTGGGATGGAGGAAAGAACATGAAAAAACTAGGATTTGTGATTTTAGCTTTGATGATGGTGTGGTCAACCACACCAATTGCAGCAGCAGAAGATACCATAAAAGTTGGAATGGAATGTAACTACGCACCATTTAACTGGACTCAAACAACAGATGCCAATGACGCTGTACCTTTAGATGGTGGTGGTTATTGTAATGGTTATGATGTTCAAATAGCGCGTATTGTCGCAGAAGGACTTGGGAAAAAGTTAGAAGTTAAAAAAATTGAATGGGATGGACTTGAGCCAGCACTAAAAAGCGGCGTTATTGATATGATTATTGCGGGTATGACGCCAACACCTGAACGTCAACAATCAATGAACTTCTCAGATCCATACTTTGAATCACGTATTGTGATGTTGGTGAGAAAAGATAGCGCATTTGCAAGTGCGACATCGATTCAAGATTTTGGTGGGGCCAAAGTCGTATCTCAATTGAATACATTTCATGTTGATTTAGTTGATCAAATTAACAATGTTCAAAAACAATCACCTATGAATGATTATCCAAGCATGACCGTCGCTTTAAAAAGTGGACGTGTTGATGCAGTAACTGCTGAACTTATTGTTGCTAAGTCGATTGTAGGATCAAACAACGATCTTGCCTACATTGATTTTGAACCTGGCAAAGGATTTGACTTAGGTGATAACCTTGTTACTGTAGCAGTTGCGATGCGACCAGGTGAATATGAATTATTGAATCAAGTCAATGATGTTTTATCCGGTATTTCAGATGATCAACGATCAATGTTAGCCGACCAAGCAATTGAAAATCAACCACAACCAATGCCATCAGGCTTCTTTAATGGTGCTTTGTTTATCGTTCAAAACTATGCAGGTGTGTTAGCAAAAGGGGTTATGATTACACTATTCCTTGCTTTAGTTGGTACTGTCCTTGGTTTTGCATTAGGGTTATTGATTGCAGGTTTAAGAGGCGTACGTTATTTAAAACCGTTTATTGCGTCATATATTGAAATACTTCGTGGAACGCCAATGATTGTACAAGCAATGCTTGTTTATTATGGACTTGCAGGTATGGGATATCATATACCAACACTAGTCGCTGGTTTGTTGGTTGTAACGGTGAATACAAGTGCTTATATGGCGGAAATTATTCGTGGTGGTATTCAATCAGTTGATAGTGGACAAATTGAAGCAGCGCAAGCATTGGGTATGAAACGCTCAACTTATATGATGCGTGTTGTGTTTCCGCAGGCTATTAAAAATGTTTTACCTGCAATTGGAAATGAGTTTGTGGTCAACATTAAAGACACATCAGTGTTGAATGTAATCTCAGTAACCGAACTATTCTATCAAGCACGTACTGTTGCAGGGATTCATTATCGTACAGCTGAAACATTCTTTGTTGTCAGCATCATCTATTTAGTGATTACACTTATTGTAACGCGTATCATCATGCTGGTAGAACGTAAAATGAATGGTAAAAGAAGCTATACCATGTCAGGTAGTCAAACCGTTCCGAGTGCAATGATTCAACATGGAGGAGAGTAAATATGAGTACAATTATAAGTGTTTCCCATTTACAAAAAAAATTCGGTGAAAATGAAGTGCTAAAAGACATAAATTTTGAAGTCAAAGAAAGAGAAGTGGTATGCCTTATTGGTCCATCTGGATCTGGTAAGTCAACATTGCTTCGTTGTTTAAATCTTTTAGAGCAACCAACGTCAGGCGAAATAAAATTTAAAGACGAACTTATTGGACAAGGTAATATGAGTGTTGAACAATTGCGTCAACAAGTTGGGATGGTATTTCAATCATTTAACTTGTTTAATAACATGAATGTTTTAGAAAACTGTGTGATTGGTCAAATGACAGTGTTGAACAGAAGTCGCCAAGAAGCTGAAGAAAAGGCAAAAACGTTGCTTGCTAAAGTTGGGATGGATGCTTTTATCAATGCGATGCCAAATCAATTATCAGGTGGACAAAAGCAACGTGTTGCGATTGCAAGAGCACTAGCCAATGATCCACAAGCATTGTTGTTTGATGAACCAACATCAGCACTTGACCCAGAGATGGTCGGAGAAGTCTTGATGGTTATGAAAGAACTAGCTAAAGAGGGCCTCACTATGGTAGTTGTTACACATGAAATGGATTTTGCAAGACAAGTTGCTGATCGTGTAATCTTTATGGATGGTGGTGTTATTTTAGAAGACTCGACACCTGAATCTATTTTCAATCATCCAAAACATGAACGAACTAAAACGTTTTTGGATCGTATCATCAATCGTATTAATTAGAGGCGTGAGCTTCTTTTTATATGCAAATCTATCACTATTTGTTTTCAAATATGTTATCATTTAAATCAAGGAGGGGAATTATGATTAAAGAACAAAATCAAACCCAAGTTTATGGCAATAGAGTAAATGGTGAATGGGTCTTTTCTAGTAAAACCATTGATTTATATTCACCAATTGATCAAACAAAAATAGGATCGATTCAAGCGATGACAGAACAAGAAATCGATCAAGTGTATCAAGCAGCAGTTGATGCTAAAAAAGCATGGGCAAGTTTACCAACACATGAACGTGTTTCTTATTTATATAAAGCCGCTGATTTATTGATTGAACGTCAAACAGAAATTGCGGATGTTTTAGTCAAAGAAATTGCTAAAGATTATAAAAGTTGTATCAGTGAGGTTGTAAGAACTGCGGATTATATCCGTTTCAGTGCTGATAGTGCCAAAAATATTTCAGGAGAAAGCATTCCAGGTGACTTGTTTCCTGGTTATAAACAAAACAAATGGTCTATTGTGACGCGAGTACCGCTTGGTGTTGTACTTGCAATTGCACCGTTTAATTACCCAGTTAACCTGGCTGCATCTAAAATTGCACCAGCATTAGCAGTTGGTAACACAGTTGTTGTAAAACCAGCAACACAAGGTGCAATGAGTACCCTTCATTTAGTCAAAGCATTTGTTGATGCTGGTATTCCAGCTGGTGTCCTTGGTACCATTACAGGTAAAGGAAGTGAAATTGGTGATTATGCCGTCTTGCATCCTGCTGTTGACTTTGTTAATTTTACAGGAAGTAGCGCAGTTGGACAATCCATTGCACAAAAAGTAACCATGAAACCAATTTTAATGGAACTTGGTGGTAAAGATGCAGCCATTGTTTTAAAAGATGCTGATTTAGATCTTGCTGCACAAAATATTGTTGCAGGTGCCTATAGTTATTCTGGACAACGTTGTACTGCCGTTAAACGTATTCTAGTTGTTGATGAAGTGGCTGATGCACTTGTTGCTAAATTAAAACCATTGGTTGAAGCGCTAAGTGTCGGTTCTCCTTATGACAATGCAACAGTTGGTCCGCTCATTGATCAAAAATCAGCTGACTTTGTCATGGGACTTGTCCACGATGCCTTAAAAAAAGGTGCAACTGCAGTTGTCGAAGGAAAACAAGAAAAGAACTTGGTTTATCCTTATTTAATTGACCATGTCACAACTGATATGGACATTGCATGGGAAGAACCATTTGGACCTATTCTACCAATCATTCGAGTTAAAACTGTAGATGAAGCCATTGAAATTGCCAACCAATCTGAATACGGTTTACAATCATCTGTCTTTACAGAAAGTGTTGACAACGCATTCTATGTAGCTAAAAGACTTGAAGTTGGTGCTGTTCAAGTAAACAATAAAACAGAACGTGGTCCTGATCATTTTCCTTTCTTGGGTGTTAAGTCTTCTGGAATTGGAACCCAAGGTATTCGTTATTCAATTGAAGCAATGTCAAGATTAAAAGCGATTGTACTAAATATTCAAGATGAAATCAAAT
>CAZWEF010000105.1:0-5045 GCA_964632125.1 uncultured Erysipelotrichales bacterium | reverse complement strand
CAAATATTTTTCATATTCATGACATTATCAATAATTTTAATTATTTATGAACTTTTTAACATTCAAATGATGTTCCTACTATGTTATAATTAAACAAGTTAAAAAATGATGGGGGAAACAAATATGAATAAATGGATTAAAACATGTTTAGTCTGTATTTTATCTTTAGGTTTATTTTCAATGACATTTAGTGCCATGACGTTAGATGTTGAACGGAAAGAAGTTTATGAAGAATTTGTTTACTTTGATGATTTACAAGAAACACCAGATGGGGGCTACGCGTTTATTGGAGCTGGTTATGGCAAAGCGGATGATGGACATACAACTTCAGGCGTTTTCGCAGGTAAGTTAAATGCTAACTACGAAATTGAATGGATCAACTATTATTCAACATCCATTCCACTTGGTTTGAATGTAGATGCAGCAGGATCAATTATTGTTGCAGAAGGTACGAACTTGAATGGTTCAAGTAACAATCAAACTAAAATAACGAAGTATTCTACAGATGGGGTTGTACAATGGTCAACGTCACTTGCTGGAACACTAAAAGATAATTATTTAGAGGTTATTCCACTTGATGACGGGAGTTATATAGCAGCTGGTACCGTCTACAAAGACAGTGGTGCTAGAGGCCTAGTAACTAAAGTGAATAAAGATGGTCAAATTGAGTGGCGAAAAGAATATGGTAATGATAAAAATGGGTTTTCATCAGTTTCACTGATGTCAAATGGTTTAATTGCATTAGGTGGCTCTAAGCATAAAGTGGACGTCATCGTAGGGAATACAACTTATGGTGACTTGTCTGGGCCAATGGTCATGACGATTGATCAACAGGGAATGGTTGTAAGTGAAGAATTAATCGATGTGGCATTTTCTGGAAACATTAGAAACATGTGGTTTATTTCAGGTGCTACTTTATTTGTTGAAGGTACAATTGCTGTTTATAATGACACAACGATGAGCTATTCATCTCAATACTACGCTGGTACATATAAGTTAGGTGATAACACGATTGTATCGTTAAATGATAAACTCAGTCCAAACTATAGCATTAGAAGAGCTTTCGTCGGAGAAAATGGAAACATTGTTTTACTTGGGAGTAAGAGACTAAGTAATCAATATGATGACTTAGCTGCAGTTATTTTGGAAATGAAGGTGGATGGAACTATTTTATTTGAAGATGTATTAAAGCATGAATATGCGACGCAATACAGTGCAATTATTTATACAAAAGATGGCGGTTACGTAGCTAGTGGTGCTGAATATCCAAGCCGAGGTTTAGATCCTGCCTTGAATCATGCTTTGCTTGTTAAAGTAAGCCCTAGATTCAATATGACATTTGATTTAAATGGTGGTACAACTCTTGCTGAGACAACGCAACCTGTTTTCTTAGATGCACTTGCTATAAAACCATCGAATCCAGAAAAACAAGGCTATGTTTTTAAAGGGTGGACCTTGACAAAAGATGGTAATGATCTTTGGGATTTTAGTACAAGTAAAATGCCTTATAGTGATGTTACATTGTATGCTAAGTGGGAAAAGATAACAGAGAACACTGAGTTTACATTAAATTTCAATGTTAATGGCATGGAAGGTGTATCAGCACCAGGTCCTCAATTAATTAAAGCCGGTAGTTCAGCTGTATTACCTTTACTAAATACACCAGGTTATGTTGTTAAATCATGGAACACTAAAGCTGATGGAACTGGTGTGAATTGGGATTTTAATACTGATAAAATGCCAACAAATGACGTGACATTATTTGCGATATGGGAAAAAGTTGATCCATCAGCAATCATTACATTAACGCTTGATTTCAATGGTGGTATCGATGGTGAAGTAAAAGAATATATACAACAAGTTGGAACTAAAATAATGACACCAGTTACACCAACAAGAGATGGATATACTTTTATAGGGTGGAATACACAAAAAGATGGTCATGGGACTTACTGGGACTTTGATCAAATGGTCATGCCTTCAGCTGATTTCACTTTATATGCACAGTGGGAAAAAAATGTTGAACCAACATCAAAAGATAGTAAAGGAAATCAATTACCTAAAACAGGTTTGTCAAATCAGAATGTATTTTTAAGTTTATCAGTTGTTACACTTGGATGTTTGATTGTTTTAATTGATCGTAAACGTCAATCATCTCAGTAGATCATATGGACCCATTGGGTCCTTTTGTACGTATAGACAAAACAGATTATGTTCATTGTGATTTAAGCAACTAAGTTAACTTGACATAACCAATTAAAGTCAGTAAAATGAACATCATATAAGTGAGGGAACTAATGAATGCTTACATAAAACAGTGGTTTGATATCATAGAACACATGAGAAATGACAATACTTATAAGCTTGCTTGGGGAAGGGCTATTTTAGAAATAGTTCAAGAAAGTAATTTGGTTGATGGGGTTATTTCATTTGATTTGATAGCTGAAAAAATGCTTAAGTACTATTGGAATCAACTCTATTTCTTTCAACTAAAGCAAGCACCTGGTAAAGTACCAGTGGTTGTTCAGGTAACTGAGTCATGTATTCAGTTTGTACAAAAGAAAAGAGGGTCTACCAGACCGATATGGTTTGATTATGCGAAACGTGATTTAAAAGAAGATGTTGTCTTTTACCAAAAAAACATTAAAAAGATTGCAAAGACACTTGTTCAAGATGTTTCTTGGCGTTTTCAAATGATTCAAGGTAAGACCTACATGTTGTATGAACTAGATAAAGTGGGTAGAACCATAAGGTTATCAAATGATGCAATTGAAACGCTTAAAACTTATGGATTTGTTTTATCACAACTACTTAATTATCGTTGGGCACAATTGTTAGAACAGTTTAATACAAGCCCTAAAATAACGCAAAAAGTCAAAGGGATTTCCAATGAGAAAATAAGACGAAACAACTTAAGTCAATTCAAAGAACTGCTTTTACATCATTGTCAAAATGGGGTAGTAAGAGACTTTTATACAGGGGAGTTACTTGATGAACATGATATCTCTGTGGATCATGTCATCCCTTGGTCATTTATGTATAGTGATGATATTTGGAATTTGGTTTTAACATCTAAACGACATAACAGTCAAAAAAGTAATCATATGGTTGATGAAACAGTCATTAAAAAATTAGAACAAAGAAATGAACAATTATTACAATCAATTGAACACAAACGTTTTAAACAATCACTTCAAATGGCTAAAGAACAAAATCTTGTTCAATCTTTCTATTTAGCTTTTCGACTCTAAATAAGTGTTAGAAACGCTTTATAAATGATAAAAATAGTGTCCGGAAGGGGGATGAACATGATTGATTTACCTATGAGTGTTTTAAAAGTGATTGAACGCCTTAACCAAAACAATGAAGAAGCTTATCTAGTAGGTGGTAGTGTCCGTGATTTTATTTTAAATCATACACCCCATGATTTCGATGTTGCAACAAGTGCATTACCATCTACTATCCAAGCATTGTTTCAAGATGTGCCTGTTATTGATGTTGGTATTGCTTTTGGTACATTGATCATTGTTATGGATCAAATGCCTATAGAAGTGACAACCTTTCGTCATGAATCAAAATATCATAAAAGAAAACCAACTCAAGTATCTTTTCAAACAACATTAAAAGAAGATTTAAGAAGAAGGGATTTTACCATTAATGCAATTGCTTATCATCCAAAAGTAGGTTTGATTGATCCTTTTAATGGTATTGGTGATATCCAAATTGGTCTGATTAAAACAGTTGACCAACCAATCATTCGTTTTCAAGAAGATCCATTAAGAATTTTAAGAGCATTACGATTTCAATCAAAACTCGGATTTGATATTGAGAAAAACACAATGCAGGCATGTTTAGAACTAAGGCACTTGTTAGATACGATTTCAGTTGAACGAATTTATAAGGAACTATGTGGTATTTTAGAAGGTGACTTTGCATTTGATGTTTTAATGCAACATCAGGTTTTAATGACAACGATTATGGATGAATTAAAACCAATGATTGGCTTCAATCAACACAATCCTAACCACTGCTTTGATGTCTATGAACATACAATTCATGTATTAAAGAACACACCAAAAGATAGAGTCCTTCGCCTTACTGCTTTATTCCATGATTTAGGAAAACCATACACATTAACAATAGATAAACAAGGCATTGGTCATTTTTATGGACACCAAGAAGTAAGTGTTTCGATGGCAAGACATATCTTCAATCGGCTTCATGTTGACAATCAAACAAAGGATGATGTATTGGTGTTAATTAAATACCATGATGTACAGCTTGAAAACACACCTCGATGTATAAAGAGGTGGTTAAATAAGCTAGGTGAACATTTATTCATGAAATTGCTTTTGTTTAAGCAAGCAGACATTAGGGGGCAACACCCAAATGTTCAATATCGTTGGGATTATATTGAAGCAATTAAATTGGAAACACAAGTTATTTTAGATCACCAAGCATGTTTTTCTTTAAATGATTTAAAAATCAATGGTCATGATTTAGTAAAGTTAGGATATGTTGGTCAACAAATTGGGTTGATTTTAAAAGATGCTCTTGATCAAGTTATTAATGAGCAACTTGAAAACAATCAAAATGAACTACTCATATGGGTTAAAAACAAATACCCACTTTAACTTTTATATTAAAAAAAATGATGCTTTATTTCATGTAAATCAACTAGAAGTAGACTAGTTAATATGATACAATTATACAAAGGAGGATTGATTGTATCATGGACATATTTGGGTTGATAGTTGCTTTAGTCATTTTATATTTTGTGATTAGAGCTGCGGTTAGAGATGGTATCAATGAATCTGCGCTTGTATCTAAGTCAGTTCGTAAGCAAATTAACGACAATTTGTATGAAGAGATGATGTTTCCAAGCACTAAAAAAGATAAGCAATCATAATGCTTATTTTTTTTGATAAAAAGTACTTGCAAATGAATTAAAAAAATAGTATATTAATAAAGTACTCAACAAACATGCAGGTGTAGTTCAATGGTAGAACTTCAGCCTTCCAAGCTGACTACGTGGGTTCGATTCC
>CAZWEF010000104.1:0-5060 GCA_964632125.1 uncultured Erysipelotrichales bacterium | reverse complement strand
ATAATGTAAATTTTTCAAAATTCGTCAGTCAGTGTTAGTGGAAATTTTTATTAAAAAATTAGGCAGGTTTAAAATTGTATAGGAAAAAAATATTGGTTTAAAAATTAGTTAAAAAGTGTACACGGTTTTATAAATAAGCAGTAGAATTACAACTAGACATGCATAGAGAACACAAAGAAGATAGGAACAGAGCAGGATAAGTATTGTAAAGTATTTAATAAAGATTTAAAAGACTAGAAAGTAGTAAAATATTGAAGATAAAGTAAAAATAAAAAGGTGTGACGTAGATTTAGTACATTTATTCATATTTATTATTTTAAATATAAATGCCGGCCTATTACGGACACGGCTTTTACATCGGCACGGGGTCTTAAGCTTTCTAGTGCAAAAGACTTTCAGACCCCGCGGCCAGCATTAGTTTATGACAGTATGGTGGTGGCTTCTAGTGCAAAGCACACCAGCCATACTGCCATGCATGGATGACTCCTATTACAAAGTCACCCATGCACAGTTAAAAGTTGGAGGTTCCTTTTACAGAACAGTCCGTTGAAAATTAAAAAAGTAATCAAATGACCTTTTAGAGTCATTCTTAATTATTTATTGCTTACAGGGCAAGGCAGTATGATCAGAGTCACCCCTAGTGCAGGGCCCACTCCTCTCTTCGCACCTCGCCCTGCAAGGTAGTATTTTTATAAGCAGAGCTTGAAGCACTTTAGATCCAGGTCACCCCTAGTGCAAGGCACACCCTTTACTTGATGCTCCTTACTCTGCTTATTATTATCAGTTACAAGGCTAGAGGTTCTTCAGATCAGGACCGCCCCTAGTGCAAGACACATCCCTTTCTTGGCACCTTTCACCCTGCAACCTGCTTATTGTTGATAGCGGGATTCAAAGTATTTTGGATCCAGGTCACCTCTAGTGCAAGGCACACCCTTCACCTGATACCTCTCATCCCAGCTATCTTATTATACTGGGCAGCGCTAGTATACAATACATAGCCAGATGACTTCTAGTGCAAAGTACATCCAACTAGTATTGCCAGTAGCACCGCCCAGTGCTAACTGAACAATGAGGGTTTCAGACTTCGGCCACCCCTAGTGCAAGGCACACCGTCATCCTACACCCCCATCATTCTCTTATGCTCATGGCCGCGATGATTACTGCGGCCTCGGGGCTAGTATTAAAATTTTTTAAAAAGTTATCAAAAGAAATTAAAAATATGAATCATGAGGTGATAAAGAATAGAGAAGACACAAGAAGTAAAAGGATTGAAGAGATAATTTTAATCAATAAATTTGAATATGAATATATCATTTTTTGGTTTTCTGATGATTTGACCATATTTTTCCATGACTTCAAAAAGCTCTATCACTTCTTCATATTTGTATCTTTTCTCTTCAATTCTCTTTTTAAGAAGCTGTAGAACAATGAATTTCTTCTTGACTGACAACTTTATAATCTCTATCAGCTGCTGAGCTTTTGGAGTGAGCACAAGTTTATCATCAGTTATTTTATACAGGTTATTATTCTTATTCTCAACAACTGGAAGCATCAGAATAGACATATCAACATGGTGCTCACGCAGCAAAGAGAGATTTGGAGAGAAGCTTATGCCAGTAGGAGGAGTGCTGAGAACATCAATTTCGTTATTGAAGCTATTATATGAATCACTAAGCAGTTCAATTGTGCAGTCAGAAGAAACATCTCTAGTGTTATCTAAATTAGATCTAGTGTTTGAAATGTACTCAGTTTGTCTATTTTGAATGATACCACCAACATTTGCAGTAGAGGCAGGGGAAATAGTTAATATTCCGGGAGTATTGTAGTATTGAGTTTCATCAAACTCATTATTTTCATATAATAGCAACTCTTCAGTAACTCCCGGAACATTCTGAGGCGAGCTGTATCTCTGGATGCTAGTACAGGAGGGTTCTTTGACCATTGAACTGACGGCCTCTCTGCAACCACCGAAAAGAACCAGATAAGCATACTGGTCTTTAGAAAGATCTCTCTGGTTTGAATAAAGGAGTTGGTAATAAGAAAGGGGTTTTTCAATATGCTGTCTGTCATTTATAAAATCAAGTAACTTTTCAGAATCCTTGATACTCTGTGCTGTTTTGAATGATCTCTGGTTTATATTGAGGAACAAAATCAAATTTAGAACACTGAACTCTGAGATATTGAAGTTTTTGAGAGTGATGTTATATTCAGCACCCCTTTCTAGTTTGGCTGTAAGTGTTCTTGCACCAGTAGTTATTCTACTGATAGTACAATACAGTTTGAATGGATATCTCAGATCATTGTAGAGTTTACTGCGCTGATTCAAAATGCTTGCATCTTTATGAAAAGCGTAATAAAGCAAAGTTAATTCAGATACAGAAACATCCGGTGCTCTTGCACGTACACTTGGATTATTATTCTTGTACTTTGGAATACTGGAGTCACTGAAGCCGAATATGATAGAATCCTTAATTTCGCATACAAGTTGATCTATGTCTAGAGTAGTAGGTTCAGAATTGTATATGATTCTTCTGGCTATAATCCTTGAGCCTTCTCTTTTTGGAAAATATAATATGCTCTTACTTTTAAATTCCTCTGCAATGGTGTTTAAATCAAAATTAGGATTATTAAAGATGTAATATTTAAAGAGCCCTATGTGCAGAGTGTGAGTTATTTTAGAAGGTGGTGTAATGAACTGCTCAGTAAAGAAGTGAGAAAAGGAGATAGGATCAGCCAACTTTCTCGCAAACTTACCGCTCCCCAGTGTAAGAACAGCCTCTGGAATACTACACGAGTTTAAAATAAATGATTTATAGAGATCTACTATTTTGCTGAGCAATGATTCATTGGTATTTCCAATAATTTCAAACAATTTAAAAATATTTTTCTTTGTATCTCCAGAAAATAGTCTATTATATTTTATGAGCTTATGGATCATAGCCATTCTTTCCAAGTTCTCTAAATAGAAGTTAATTAACGGAGGCATGGGATTTATGGTGTACTCTGTTGAATGTGTACCGATGAATTCTCTAACTCTCTTTGGAAGAATGTTTAAATTTTTACCCCCGCGAATGTAATACTCAAAGAAGGACTGCTCAGTGAGTGCAAAATTGGCTAGATCTTCTAAATTATATGCTTGGTTGCTATTCTCAGTTATATTCAGAATTCTTTGCAATCCATCGATCAACAACTCCTTTATTTTCTGTGTTTTGACCAAGAAGTAACTGTTACCAATAATAAAGGAGTGAGCAAATTCTAAGCAGGATATGAAGTTGTAAGCAGGGATTTTGAACTCAGCCCTGATACCGATAGATATGTCGATAGCATTTCTAAATGCAGAATCCACTTCAGCAATGTGTCTTTTTATTATTTTTAGATGACGTGCAGTTTTATTATCTGGTGCCCAGCCATAGAGAGCAGATCCCAAGAGAGTAGCAGTAAATGTAGGATACTTTTTGATCCTCATATGTCTTGGAAGCAGAAAATTAATTACTGGTGTATAAAGATTGAGCTTTTCAATACCATTTGAATATATGTGCAAGTTATTTCTATTTTTATCAGTCTTAGAGAGATATCCGTGAAAGTTTGATATGTTTGTGCAGTTAAGTAGAGTATATTGTTGCACACCAGAGTGCTTTTTAAGGAATCCATTTTTCATACAAAGAGTTTTAGCACCCCTATTTATGAGAATAACATTCACACAGAGGTCTATCTTTGGACAGAGACGAGACATGTCAAATATATTAGCAAGAAGAGAAAGAAGAGTGCTTGGATTAGGACTGACTATGTCATGCTTCATATTATATCCTTCGATGAAGTAGAATGCATTCATTTTCAGAGATCTAGCAATGCGCATGAGCAAGTCAGCAAAGAATAAATTATCCACAGTAGCTTTGATAGAAAGACTATCAGTATTATTACCAGACTTTCTTATCAATGAATGATAATGAGCCATTCTTGGATCTTTTATGAATATATCTATTTCAGTACTAAGCTCCTCATTAATAGATCTAGTCATAGTACATTTTTTGTCTTCAGGAAGATAGTCTGTGAGTTTAGGAATTACCATGAATACATCGAGATGACTTGTATCTGAGATAGGAATAGAACCCATTTTAAATGCAAAGAAGGATTTGATATCATAAAGACAGCCAAGATAGTTTACATGCACATTTTTTGAGATGATTTGCTTTACTGAGTTGGTGCTATATTCTAATTTTATGATAGACTTTATACCAATTATCTCTCGTTGATATGCAAAAGCTGATATACCATCTATATCATATACTAAAGAAACATCCTGAAGAGTTGGTTTAAACTCCTCAAGGTCTCTAGTATTGCTATCATACAGATTATCTGAAAGTACATCATTGAATTCTATTTTCGAGCAGTTCTGTAGATTGTGCATATTCATGAATGCTTTTATGGAATCAACATCAGTTTTTAGAGCTATTGGATCTATGATTCCCATATTTTGTCGTATGAGATATTCTAGCATATGAGTTTTAAGAGAAAAGAGGATAGAATCATGCGACTTACACAATTGATTATCAGTTGAACCTATTATATTTACGGGAAGAAAGTAATAACCCTCTCCTGGCCAGAAGCAACCACTTACATTGATTTCAAGAGAGTTTGTAGTATTTGAAGAATCTGTATTTCCTGTAAAAGCATTGAGATATTCTAATTCATATTGAAAGATGATTCTGATATTTCCTAAGTGATTGAATATAGCTATATCAAATAGATCTCTGTGCATAAAACTAAAGTTAAGAAGATGACTTTTTATGAAACGCCATTCATATGATTGCTCTTGTAATATTCTAGATTTTAGAGCTGAAATATTGTACTCAAAGGTCCTAAATGAATATCCTTTGAATCCTACTTTTTCCATACACTCTGTAATCAGTCTTTCAAAAATGTTCATAAAAAGGAGCAGAAACAGTTAATAAATATTAAAACTAACCAATAATAACCCAGCTAAAAAAGTAAATTTTCTATTGGTTAATTGTAATTTTTCAATCTCTATTATTATTTATTCAATACGTTTGTGACTGGTT
>CAZWEF010000103.1:0-5100 GCA_964632125.1 uncultured Erysipelotrichales bacterium | reverse complement strand
ACAAATCACTGCCTTCATTGCATCTATTACCATTGCTGTGTCTTATCATTTCTTCCGTTTAAAACTGAAATGGTCACTGATTAATACGTTACTTGTCATGTCTACTACGCTCGCAATTGTGATGACCCTTGCTAACTATTTGTTCATTACACCAACGTATTTCTTGTATTCACCCGCAACATTTTTACAGCTAAAACCTTACTTTGATGTTGCAGCATATGACTTTTTAAAGCCTGTTGCTTCCTTTAGTAACTTATTTCCATTCTTAAGTCCATATGCAAACATCATCATTGTTTTATATTTACCATTTAACTTTATTAAAGGATTACTTATTTCAGTTGTCTATATCCCAATTGATAAAGTTGTCATCCCTAAAATCAATCAATATTTGAAAAAAAACTAGCGCTTTAGCTAGTTTTTTCAATGTCTTTATTTAGTAAATTCATGATTGATTCGATATCCATCTTCGCAATAGACCCTTCACTGTTTTCAACAAACACATCTGACAGTGCTTGTTTTCTTTCTTGCATCTTGATGATTTTTTCTTCAATCGAATCTTTCATAATTAATTTATACACTTGAACATCTTGGGTTTGGCCAATGCGATATGCTCGATCGGTTGCTTGATTTTGAGCTGATAGATTCCACCAAGGATCATAATGAATGACGGCATTTGCATTGGTTAAGTTTAACCCAACACCCCCTGCTTTTAACGATATCAAAAAGACTGGTACTTGATCTTGTTGAAATAAATCAACCATTTCTTTTCTTTTCTCTTTACTAACACTACCTGTAAGGATTTGATGCTTGATGTATTTTTTCTTTAATTCAATACTGATTAACTCTAACATGGATGTAAAGGCTGAAAAGATTAAAATACGTTTATTTGATTCAAGTAAGCTTTCAATGAGCTCCATTGTACCACTTAATTTAGATGATGGTTGAAAGAGAACATCATCAATTAAACGAACATCACAGCATATCTGTCTTAATTGTGTTAACATACTAAAGACTGCAACTTTATTGATTTTTTCCATTTTTAATTGTTGTTTTAGAGTATCATGAATAGAAGCTATTTTTGATAAATACATGTTTTGTTCTTGTTGATTGAATTTAAATGTTAATACTTGTTCAATCTTATCTGGTAAGTCTTTTAAAACTTCTTTTTTGGTTCTTCTTAAAATAAATGGTTCTACCATTGTTTTAAGTCTTTGTTTCACAACTTCATTTTGACGTTTAATAATATTGTTTTCAAAATGCCTTTGAAAATGCGTATAATCAAATAAATAACCTGGCATTAAATAATCAAAGATTGACCATAACTCAGCAAGAGAATTTTCTATTGGTGTACCTGTTAAAGCTATTTTATGAAGCGCATGAACTTGTTTGATAGCTTTAGAGGATTTAGTCGCATGGTTTTTAATGTATTGTGCTTCATCAATAATCATGTAGTCAAATGTTAAATGATCATACAACAAAACATCCATTCTCATATAATCATATGTCGTGATTATGATAGTTGGCTTGTCTAATTGACGAATGGTTTTTGTTCTTTGTAGTTGGGTTCCTGCAACAACCACACATGATAAGTCTTTTGAAAACTTGTTGATTTCATCTTGCCAATTATAAAGTAACACAGCAGGACAAACAACCAAACAATGGTTTTTTAATGTAACACTATCAAGGAAAGCAATGATTTGAAGTGTTTTACCAAGTCCCATATCATCTGCTAGAATACCCCCAAAGCCATAAGTCGATAGTTTCATTAACCACTCAACACCATCCCTTTGATAGTCTCTTAGAATATTTTGGTAATGAGGATTAATCTTTGGTTTACTTTGTTGTTTAAATCCTTCTACTAGTTGCATAAAACTCTTTTGCCTTTCTAAACGAATGGCATTTGTTTGATTGATTTGGTCAAGTTCAAAGGCTCGATACATTGGTAGTTTAAGATGACCATTTCCAATATCTTTGGTTTTTAAATTAAGATGTTCTAATGTTTCATGAACAACTTCGATGGCTTCTTGTTCGAGTGAAATCACATCACCATTTTTTAATTGATAATACTTTTTCTTTTTTGTGTATGCAAGTAAGATATCTTTTAGTTCTTTAATATCAAAATCAAATGAACTTAAATCAACCTCTAATAATTGGTTCTTTGTTTTTACACCAATGGCAATAGAGATTGGTTTTGGCGTAGCCATTTTTTTAACTGCTTCACTAATATAAACAGTACAATAATTTTTAATTTTTTCAAGATCTTGATGAATGAATTGCTCTGTAGTATCTATATGCATGGGCAACATGATGACATCACCAACAAGTGATCCAAGTGTTAATAAGTAGTCTTTTAACCCAATAATTCCGATTGACACTGGTACATTTGTTTCATGAAATGGATTAATGCTACTACCATCTTCATAAACACATGCCATTTTAACCAACAAAGCATCACCTTCTAAATCAATGTATAGATTGGTTAGTTGTTCAAATGAAGCAATTTCATAATCAAAGTCCATGGTGTACTCAACACAGCCATTAAATGAATTAAGAATCGATAAGAACTTCTCTAACCCAACGCGATTCATTCTAGCCATATCCCCATCTTTAATGATGGTAACTATTGGTATTAAAGCTGTATTTTGAGGGTGTTCAAAGCGCGTTAAAACCTCATCACAATACTTATATAAATACTTAGAAGTTGTTAAAACAGGTTCATTAAGTGTAGCTAAGTAAAATCCTTCTTCTAATGCTAAAATCGATATGCGCATGTCTGTTTCTTGAACATCAAAGGTTAAATTAACAAGACCTTCATCTATGTCTTGATATAAATCAAAGAATTGGTCCAGGAGTGTACCTGCTAATAGTAATTCTTTTCCATCACGAAAACGATCTCTAAATGGTATCGCAGATTGAATGAGTGAAATAACTTCTCTAGAAAAAGAATCAAACACCTCAAAATCATGTTTAAACGCTAAGTATTTTCCATAACGATGTTCCTCTCCATTAACCATTCTTTCTATAAAACTAACCACATTCTTCAAGATCACAAAACGATCAATTCCGATTTTAAATCGAATCGATAATGCATTTTCATAATAATGACTCATATAATCACGTTCTGGTGTTAACTGAGGATGAAAAACTTCTGCAACTAAATGAACTTCTTCTTGTTTAGCTAAAGTCTGTGTGATATTTGATTTGACACCTTGAGACATTAGCTCAAGCGCCTCAAATGATCGTCTAACATTAAACTCATTTTCAATTTTTTGACGTTCTTGTTCAGCTTGTTCTTTGAGTTGCTGCAGTTTGTTTTTGTATGCATCATTATCTTTAAACGGAAAGGACGTTGGTTCAAGTACATTGATGGCTAGACATAGACCTGCAACATGACCACAATAGTTTTGATTTGTATGATAACGGCACGTACATGACGCTGCTTCTAGTACATCATCATGAATAAGTAATTGGACTTCTTCTTCACGATAATAATCGTTAATGATTGCATTTACTTCATATAAATCATGATTCTTTGTGATTGAAAGTGTCTCAATAAAGTGACTTGATAAGTAAGCATTTTTGGCCCATCGTAAGTTTTTATCCGGTGTAAATCGTATAAAACTCTGTTCATTTATTTTCATCTAAGCCCTCATTTCATAATATTTATTTTACATGATTTTGGTCATAATTACTATGAAGACATAAAATAAAATGATCCTTTAATTGGATCATCTTTAAGTATTTATTTTATAGATATGATTTCTTGTCTCAAATTTACTTATTTGAATAAATCAATGATATCCTGCTCATTTTTAGCATGTATTAGAGCATCAATGCAATCATCTTCCATTAGTTTACTAGAAATATCCATCAGCATATCTAGATGTGGATCATGAAGTTTAACTGCAAGTGCAAAGACATAAATCACATTACTACCGTCAAGTGTCTCATAGTCAATTGAATGACTTAGTTTGAACATGAGTGCACTACTTTCATTGACTGTTTCAGATACACCATGGGGAATTGCAACTTGATTAATTAAACCGGTTGTTGTTTGTTGCTCTCTTGCTTCAAGTGCATTAACAAACAATTGTTCATCTTGAATTACACCATGTTTTTTAAACGCATGTGCAATCATTTGGAATAGTTCCTTTTTATCATTGACTGTTACATCGAGATTAATTTCTTTGAATTTCATTTCTTTCTCCTTAACACATATAGTTTAAATGCCGATAATGTTTCAACACTGATTAATTCTTCATTTAAATCAAGCACATCATACTGACAAATAATTGAGTCATGAATCAGAATATGCTCAAGAGGCATAACCCTAAACATAATCTCCTGTGTATATCTAGATACATACACAGATGTAATCATGTTTTCAAAGTGATCAAATTTTGGTCGTTCTTTTATTTTAAATGTATCCAACAAATCTATTTTATTATCAATTCGTTCATTAAACAAATTTAGTTTTTGATTTTGATAATACACGGAACTTTGATCGAATCGCTCGAAGCTTAATAATGCTTGTTCTATTGAGTCATCAAAGTTTAATGCAAACTGATAATTAAAATGGGTTTGCATTTGTGCCAGTGGCGTTTCAATCATCACATGGCCAAGTTTAGTTGTATCCCCACTTGCTCTTCCTGGACGATATATGAGGTCGGGTTTACCTAATTGTCCTGTTGAAGATAATAAAGTAAAATAAATGTATTTATCAATCACTTGATACTCGCGTACACCTTGATTGAAAATCCAATAGCCGTTTATACCGACAATGCCTGCATTAGGGTGAACATCAATTGGATATTCCAAACTATCATGCCACTCAAGCTTTTGTGTGTTATGTACTTCTCTTGTCAAGAAACCAAAAGGCATTGACGCTATGCACTCAGTAATGACTTTATTTGTCTTGAATCCCAATCTTAATCGATGACTTAAGACAGTATTGTTAAAATCGATACTGATTTTAGGTTCTTCATCACCTAGAATTGATATCACAACTATGACTTCAAATGGTCTTAGATTTGCATGTTTTTTTCTATCTTCTAGATCATACGGAAGCATTGCTTCATAATGGATGGTAAGTGCTTGATA
>CAZWEF010000102.1:0-5142 GCA_964632125.1 uncultured Erysipelotrichales bacterium | reverse complement strand
CAAAAAGAACCTACCAAGGATAATACCTTATAGGTTCTTTTTAAATTGATTTAAATGGATGTAGTCATACATAACTACTAAATTTTAGTGTATGCTTCAAGAACTTTACCATATATCATTGTTTGATTTGAGAATTCTTCCTCTGTCATAAAATGATGGTTTAATTGAAATCCTTCAGCATAAATAAAAACAAAAGAGTCTTTCAAAATAATACGTCTTATGACAGGAATTTGAAGATTAATCGACATGAGCAAGACATCACCAGAATCAAAGTGATCTTGCTTTTTTATGAGAACAACTGTGTCCTTTAAAATACCAGTAGTAATCATTGTGCTATCTCTTGCAATACCATAATAATATTCTCCTTCACCATAGCCAGTGAGTGCAGCTTTTCTAAATGCTAGAGGTCTCGGATTTTCTTTAATCAAATTATGTAGTTGATAAACTGGTAGAGTAGTTAGTTCTTCTTCATAAGTATGTGAGTGAGGAAACTCCACCTCATAATCGCCAAACATAGGGGCGTCCTCATTAAAGAAATAAGAGGGATTAATATTGTGGATATAAACAATATTATCTAAAACTTCTTTACTAATTTTACGTTTTCCAGTTAAGTAGTGACTAAAAGTGGCCGGTTTAAGGCCAATACTTGCGGCAAATTCTCCTTTGGTTAAGCCTTTAAAACGAATAATGTCACGTATTTTCTTGGTGATATCAACCACATTATCACCTCCTAGGCTTACTATACACTATGTATAAAATAATGTCAAGTTATCACATGATATACAATTTGTAAAAATTAATGTTGACCTTGAATTATACGTATTGTATAATTCAGTCAAGGAGGTGTTGTAAGTGAAGTGTTACGAAGTGGGAAAGCTTAGAAGTCGAATCAAAGAATTAAAACTGTCACAAAAGCAAATCATTGAAGAGTTGAATAAAGTAGGCATCTATATGAGTCAAGGGCAATTAAGTAAAGTGATTAATGGTAAAGCGACAATGTATTTTGAATTCATGAGTGCAATCGCGACTATTCTTCATACAACTCCTGAGGAATTATTTTACATTGTATCAAAGGATTCACTCAAACGAGGTGACAATGATGAATGAAAAAGAAATGCGCTATTTTTTGAGTAGACTAGACTACTTAAAAGTAGAGTCAAGAAATCTTTCCTTGGAGATTGATTATAGACCGTCTAAACTTGATGCTACAACATTAGGTGAAGAAAAAGAATACTATAAAACAGAAATTGATTATATTTATCAAGCAGATATTAAACAAAAAAGAAAAGGAATCATTGATTATCATACAGCATTAATTGAAAACATTCTCAATACGCTTGAGGATAAAGAAAAAGAGGCACTCACATTGAAATACATAAAAGGGTTAAAAGCAGAGGCAGTTTCGTTTCATGTTAATTATTCAATTGCACAAACAAAGCGAATATATCTGTCAGCTTTAAAAACGATTACATTTAGCTATAATTCGGTGGTTAAGGATGGTTCTGCGTTAAGAGAGATCTTATTTGAATGATACAAGAGTGATACGTTGCCGTTAGAAATATTTGGTATAATCCAATTATCTCGTCCTCAACATGACGTTAAACTGTTTCAACGTATGGGCTTAGAACATATGGGGAAATGAGGAGGCAAGTATGAAAATAGATGCAAGTAAAAAGCAATTTGATTTATTTCTAAGTAACAAAGAAATGCAATCTGAGTTTGATAGAAGAATGACTAAAGCATTAGAAACTGCACAACTAAGATGGAAATTGGAACAAAATAAAATGATTCAAGAAATCTTAGAAAAGCAAAGTGAGTTATTGAAAAAACATCAATCAATTGTTGAAGCCAAAACACGAAGCCTATGTGAACAGGAAATGGCCAGTAAAAGGCATGAGCTTGAAACAAGGTTGGAGATTGCACGTCAAAATCTATCAGATGAAGTGTATGCACTTGTTTGGGATGAGGATATGAAGCTTGTGACTCAAAAGATTTTACTATTAAAAAAAATACTAGGGAAAACAGTGGAGGAATAAAAGATGGCAGATACAACAAATGCAGTAGCAGCAAATGGAACTAGATTAGAGTATAGCTTAGATGGGACAACATACACAAAGATTGCTCATTTAGTAACTGTGACACCACCATTAGAAGCAGCAGATGAAATTGAAGTAACTGATCATGATTCACAAGGGCGTAAACAATTCATTAAAGGTATGGTAGATGCTGGAAGCATGCCATTTAAAGTAAATGTTGCAGATATTACAAACATTGAGGAACTGCTTGAACTAGCTTCTTCAGGGAAACTTGCAAAATGGCGCATTATTGTTCCAACAGCACCTGAGTTTATGGTTGAGTGTGATGGGTTTGTAAAAGCATTTAATATGGATGAATTGGTTAGTGGAGCAGCTGTTACAATGACTGGTGAAATTCGTGTTAGCGGAAAAGCTAAATTTGGATTTAAGCAAGCTTAGGTAATATAAATGAATTTAACATTTAATTTTGGTACGTTAGTGCGCTTAGAGCGTATGACAGGTGTTGGATTTGAAACGACTATTGCAAGTTTGTCAAAAGGCAATTTAAAGAGTTTTGCTTATTTGGTGGCTGCTGCGCTTGAAACAAGTTTAGAAGATGCAATCAAAGCAATTGATGATTACCTAAATGAAGGAAATACATTAGAGGATCTATCTAAGTTAATTGAAAAAAGCTTTGAACAATCAAATCTTGTAAAAAAGCAGAAAAAGCAGAAAGTGGTAAAGGTGAAGAAAGAAACACCTTAAAACCTCAAACCATCGAGTCTTATATTTATGAAATGGCAGGGTTTTATAAACAAAATCCTGCTATTTTTTTAGAGATGAATGGGCACACATTAGAAAGCTTTATTATGGGACAACAAAAAAGGATGAAAATAGAGTTTGAACAAGAAGATTATTTAAACTTTATGTCAGGTTACTATCAAATGACGGCTTATCATAATCCTAAAAAGTACCCAAGTAAACCACTTTCTGCTCAACAAGTTCAAGAAAAGAAAGAACTAAGCATTGAACAACAAATATTTGCACTAAAGTTATGGTCAAACATGGTGCAAGCAAAGGAGGTAGTATTTGATGAGTGATGAGATTACCAATTCTATCGAGTTGTATGAGAAGTGGGAGAAAGTAGTGATAGAAAGCAGTACTAAGGTAAATACAACAGTAGAGACAATGAATCAAAAAGTTAAAAAGTCATTTGATGAAATTGAAATTAGTATAAGCTCTGCTTGTAATAGTGTAAAAGACTCAATCAGCGGGCTAAAAGTATCCATAGATCAAAACCTAGGGAAAATAGATTTATCATTCTCAAGTAACACATCAGTCGCACTTGACAAAATGGGGGTTAGCTTCGAAAAGCTGTTATTAAATTTAGATAAAAATGTACAGAAGATTAATAAAACACTTTCATCTATTGCAGATGAAGTTACAAGTTCTTCAAAAGCATTTGACAAGTCAATAGATTTAATGAGTATTGCCTCATTTTTAGGGATGAAAGCAATTAATGAGGGAATTTCATTCGCTTTAAGAAAGTTATTTGAAAATATTTTGGAAGCACATAGCATATTTACTGGATTAGGAGTAACCGTTTCAAGTGCATTTAGCATAATAAGCGGAGCGGTTTCTAGCGCACTATCAGGAATGATGGCAGTCGTTGCTCAAGCCGGAGCAGCCATCACAGCAGCTCTAGGACCGATAGGAATGGCTATTTTAGCTATAACGGTGGCGATAGCTGCAGTAGTTGTGTTGTTTAACTTGTTTAAATCATCTGGTGAAGGTGCAGCTGAAGGTACCAAAAAGCTGACAAAAGAACAGGAAGCTCTAAATGCAGCATTAGAAAATAGTAGTGACAAGTTATTCAATCAAAAAACTGCCCTAACTCAGCTCGCGGAGGAGGCGATTCCTAAGGTAAAGGATGCATACAATAGTATTTCACAAGAATTAAATGAAATGGATTTAAACTTAAATATTGGATCGAGTGATGAGCTTCAAACAAAATTTGGAGAGCTAGCCGACGTAGCGAAGACTAGTGTGACAGATATGATGAATACGAGATATACCACTATGTATGAAGGCTTTATGAAAGAAGATGGATTGATTGATGGAAATGAACAAGAAACTCTAAATAATATTTTGAAGTCAGGCGATGAAAAAGCTGCTGCAATCGATGAGGTAAATCAGAAAGTTGGAGCAATTATTGAAACAGCAAGATCAGAAAATAGAGGGCTAAACGAAGCTGAGAGAGATGAGTTAAGGCGCCATCAACAAATGCTGAATGATATTGCATTAAGTGGACAACAAACTGAGATAGACAATAAAATAGCACTAATGCATCTATACATGGGTAAAAAAGGAGAATTAAGTAAGGAAGAACTCGAAAAAACACAACAAATGTCAGAAGAAATTAGAGATATGGAAATTGAACAGTTAGAATCAAAAAACGCAGAAGTAATGAGTGTGCATTTGAGTTTTGAGGAATCCTACATTGCTCAAAGAATAGCAAACGGGAAAACTAAACAGGAAGCACAAGAGGAATTTGATGCAGAGACATTACGTATTGCAGAAGCGCATGAAAAAGAAGTTGAGAGTAAGATGACAGATCACTTGAATAGAATCATGGAAGCAAAAACGGGCCATAACATGAATGATATGGCGCAGTATGAGTCCTATAAAAATGAGCATGAAAAGTTACTTGGTGAGGCAAGAGATGTTTATGGGGAAATTGTTAATCAAGAGGCAGAAGATAAGGCTAAGTCTGTAAGGGAAAAGATGATTGCTATGGGAATAGAGCAAAGTGAATATGAAACATTTAAGGGATATATGAAAAAGCAACCTGATGAGTATAAAGGAATTTATCAAACAATACAAGATAACTTTAAAATCTCGCCAACAGAGAGTAAAAAACAAGAACAAAAAAATTCTCTACAAACAAGTACTGAGTATGGGTATGATGGTGTTGTGGTTGGTACAAATAATTCATTGGGTAAAGTCGCTGAAGCTGCAGCAACTGCAGCAAATACAGTAATGAGAGTATTTAGTGGTACGCTTGTAATAAACTCTCCTTCAAAAAAAATGATTGCATTATCAAAATGGGTTCCAATTGGTGTTGCGA
>CAZWEF010000101.1:0-5224 GCA_964632125.1 uncultured Erysipelotrichales bacterium | reverse complement strand
CGAATTCTTTCTTTTTTGATTAAGCTAATACAAAGATGATAGTGGTAATCTCTTGCGCATACACCACTATGATTAGCCTATTAAAAAACAACTGTATAACCTATAAAACAGATGCATACAGTTGCTTGTTAAATACAAATTAGATATTACAATGTTTTATTTTTTCTTTTGTGTATGTGCGCCTTCTTGTTCATTTAACTCACTACTGATTGCTGCTTTTGTTCCTAAGAATTGATTAAAGGCTGAAGCCAAATCAACGCCTGTTGCTTCTTTAATACCATTTACGACACTGAATGAAGAATTGATTGTATCACTCATCATTCGTTCCACATTACCATCACCAAACATCACAATTTTTTCAGTTTGTGCTAAAGGTTGTGCAGCTGCTGCAACAATTTCAGGTAATTGTTCAATTAAACGAACTTGTAATGCTGAAGCTGCAAGCTTATTTTGTGCTTCTGCTTTTAGTTCAATAACAGTTGCTTCTGCTTTACCAACTTCTAAGATTGCTTTAGCACGTTTTTCTTCTGCTAATGCTTGTTGTTCAACTTCATATGCTTTAGCTTCAGCTTTTTTCATATCAGCTAAGGCTTGACGTTCAACTTCAAATGCTGCAGCTTCAATTTCTTTTTGACGTTGATACAAGTTAGCATCTGCAACTTGTTGTGCACGATAGCGTTCTGCATCAGCTGTCTTTTCAATCTCTGCACGAAGGGTGTTTTCTTTTACGTCAACTTCTTTTTTTCTTTGTTCAGCTTCTCTTTCAGTTCTAGCTATCTGAGCATTCACTGTTTCAATTTCAATTTCTTTTCTTTGTTGTTGTTCAACAATTGCATAAGCTGCATCTGAAATCGCACGTTCACGATCTGCTTGAGCTTTTAATTCTGCTTCAGTAATGGCTAATTCATTTTCTCTTCTTGCTATCTCAGTTCTTGAAATAACAGCTGCTTGGTTTGCTTCACTATCAGCTTGTGATTGTGCTACTTTAATATCACGCTCACTATTAGCTTTAGCAATGGCTGCTTCTTTTTGTATTTTGGTTACATTATCAATCCCTAAGTTTTCAATAACGTTGTTGTCATCAACAAAATTTTGAATGGTTAAGTTAATGACTTCTAGTCCCATTTTTGATAACTCTTCAGCTGTACTTGCTTGAACATTATAAGCAAATGCATCACGATTATGCACTAATTGTGTTAGTTCCATGGTTCCTATGATCTCACGCATATTTCCCTCTAAGACTTGTTGTGCAATTGCTGCGATATAGTTTTTGTCTTTATTTAAGAAGTTTTGAGCTGCTTTTTCTAAATAAGCGTCGTCATTACGTATCTTCACGTTAGCGACACCATCAACACGAACGTTGATGAATTCTTTTGTTGGTACTGCTGAATCAGTTTTGATATCTACTTGTACTAAGCTAAGTTCTAGTTCATCTTTTCTTTCAAGAAAAGGTATCTTAATACTTGCAGTACCAATAATGATTTTTGGTTTTTTTCTTAACCCTGAAATAACAAATGCTTTATCAGTTGGTGCTTTAACATAACCACTAATAAAAATAAGCACTAAAATCAATACCCCAATAGCAATTAAAACAATTGGTATAAAAACTGCATCTTCCACATAAATCCCCCTCTTTCATTGATTATTATATCAAACATGTTAGTCGATGTAAATTTAAAGTGGTACTTTGTCTCTATCTTTTGGTTAACTTGATAATCATTTAGAACTAGATGTGTTATGAAAATAGTAAACATAAAAAAATAAATGACAACCATACAATTTGACCTTTCTTCTAAAGGGTAACGCAAATAAGGGTTGTCATATAGATATATTTTGTATCCAAATAATCAATACTAAATTGATCCACTCATGTAAGAAACAACTATAGTTGTACTTTAAAATGTTAAATGAAATGTATAATCGATTGTTTGATAACATAATATTGATCTTTGAAAACAACTAGTTGTTAGGTATGTGTCGCTTCTTGATTTTATAGTGTATATTAAATTTATCATGGCTTATGATAAGATCAAAAAAATAATCGCCCATAGCGTTAACAACATCTAATTCAAATGTTATTCAGGTTGATTGTTACCATGATTCGAATATCATCTTTATAAACTTACCTTGTTGTCATTAAGACATAGACTAACAAAACTAAATATGTCAAAAAGTATGAATACAGTAGTCGTTTGTCTTCTTGAGACTTTCTTGCAGTTACTTCAAAGATTAAGTCCTTTATATTCACATGAAAAAACTCTGCAACCTTTATTAATTCATTTGCATTTAAAAAACGTTCATTGAGTTCCCAACTTTGAAAGAGATCCTCACTTATTTGTAAGGCATTGGCACAATAAGCGATTGTCTTTTGTTGTTTTTCTCTTATTGCTTTAATTGTTGAACCGATTTGTATATGATCATCTAGTTGATTTTCTTCATTAAACAATGATTGAATTTGAGTATTAATGTTACCATATGATGAAATTGCACCTGTTTTTACCGCTAATTTAGTTTTTTCAACTTGTTCAAGATAAAGTGCTTTTGCTACTTCTTTGTTGTTTAAAACAAAGTATTGGTAAATGATTATAGACGTTGTTTCAATTTGTTTTTCATTTCCTATTTTGGGATTTGATAATAATCTCTTGTATGTTGGTTCTAGTTGATCATATGTTTTTGTATAAAAAGCATATTTAATCATTAATTGATTATCAATTTGTTTTTGTTGAAATGAACCTAGATTCATCTTAGATAGCGTTAAAAGACGTTCTAATACAACATCCTCTTTACCCAATGCATCTAGTCTTTGAAGTTCATTCATGTGAGCTAAAAAAATATTTTGATTGGTTAAATCAGCTGAATAAGTAAAAGCGAATAAGTTTTCATCAATTGACGCATATGATTTATCTAAACGTTTAAGCTCACCCATATCTGAGTTTAAGTAAAAAGCATGCTTAGCATCCTTGGTTGAAAGCGCACGATATCTTTGTAAAATACCATCTGAATAATTGTTTGACTTAAAAGAAGAGTATAATATTAGAATCGCATTAAATGTAATTGCTAAAGCAAAAGAAGAAACATATAAATTCGTTGATAATGCTACTATTATTAAGCCAATAACAATAATCAAAGAGTTGAATATAACATGGGACCAAAATAAAATAAAGAAGTTTTTATCATTGTTTTCATACATAACTATTTGGGTTGGGATATACTTTTTTTCCATTATTTGGTGATGTAATTTGCCTTCTTCTATATACCAAATATGATGACCTAGAACAATTACTCTCAATTTATGTCCTGATAATAGAGATATGATCATTCTGAGAATCAATGAAAGAGTTAATAATAGTTTGAATCCAATAATATATATAGTTAATGATAATAAGATTGCAGCAATTTCTTTCAGTTAAATCACCTCTATTAATCATTGTATTGGAATACCTATACTATTTCAAGAAAAAAAATGATTACTTTGTCAATTTCATTAGTTAAGATAAGAAAAAGAATATGCTTGTCAACATTAAAAAAAGAAATATAACCAGAAGAGATTATTCTCGATATCACAACACTTATCGGTATCTTTTTAATCTTATATTTATATTGTTTCATGGCTAACAGTTAGTGGATATTGGTAAATGATCTTTACTAATTGATTAATGTTCATTGGTTTACTGATGATTGGGTGCAGTGTAAGTTGGGGGAAGTTGTAGAAATATTTGACGGAACTCATCAAACTCCAAATTACAAGGAAGCGGGAGTTATGTTTCTAAGTGTAGAAAATATTAAAACACTAGTTTCAAATAAATACATTTCTGAAGATGATTTTATTCGAGACTTTAAAGTTTCACCAGAAAAAGGTGATCTATTAATGACGAGAATTGGAGATGTTGGAACAACAAATGTAGTTGAAAATGATGGGCCAATTGCTTTTTATGTAAGCCTTGCACTTCTAAAACCCAAAAATAATGACTCATATTTCTTATCATCGATTATATCTTCTAGGTCGGTACAAAACGAACTTTGGAAGAAAACATTGCATATTGCATTCCCTAAAAAAATCAACTTAGGAGAAATACAAACTATTTTAATTAAAAAACCGACTTTACCTGAACAAGCCAAAATCGGCCAGTTCTTCAAGACCCTTGATGACACTATCGCTCTTCATCAACGTAAGTAAATAATGCTTATCAAAACAGCAACTTTCAAGGATAATAAAAAGGACTAGTGCTAAAACATGATGAGGGGGAATAAAGATGAATGAACAAATGTTACTTGTAGATTATTATGAAAACTGGATTGATTTATACAAAGATGGTGCTGTTAAAGACATCACATTGAAGAAGTATAAAATTGCGTTGAAGAAGTTAAAGGAAATAGTACCTGAATTGATGATGAAGGATTTGAATCGAAGTGTTTATCAAAGTATGATTAATACATATGCTTTAAGTCATGAGAGACAAACAACAATGGATTTTCATCATCAATTAAAGGGTGCAGTTTTAGATGCAGTTGATGATGGTTTAATTAAGCATAATCCTTTAAGAAAGATTGTGATTAAGGGTAAATTACCTAGTGAGAAAAAACCGAAGTTTTTAAGTCAATATGAGCTTCAGTCTTTGATTAAGTGTTTGTGTTTAGAAGATGAGATTAATTGGGATTGGTTTATATTGTTGGTTGCTAAAACTGGTTTAAGGTTTTCTGAGGCGCTTGCTTTAACGCCTAGTGATTTTGATTTGGTTCATTTGCAAATTCATGTTAACAAGAGTTGGAACTATAAACATAGGGATGGTGGTTTTCAAGAAACAAAAAATAGTTCTTCTGTTAGAAGAGTTAGAATTGATTGGAAGTTAGCTATGCAGTTTTCTCATTTACTTAAAGGGTTAAGAGATGATAAACCAATATTTGTTAAAGGAAGGGTATTTAATTCAACGATTAATGATCGATTAGAGAGGCATTGTATAAAGGCTAGTATTCCAGTTATATCTATTCATGGGTTGAGGCATACGCACGCTTCTTTGCTTTTATATGCGAATGTTTCGATTGCTTCAGTTGCTAAAAGATTGGGGCATTCTAGTATGACAACAACTCAAGAAACCTATTTACATATTATTCAAGAGTTAGAGAGTCAAGATAATGATAAGATTATGATGCATTTATCATCGATATTTTAAAGGTTCTATACTAATTTAGTGGGTAGTAGAAAATTTGCATAAAAAAAGGAAAT
>CAZWEF010000100.1:0-5496 GCA_964632125.1 uncultured Erysipelotrichales bacterium | reverse complement strand
TTGCAATTAGTGACCAACGACCTAAGTTGATGGGGCTTGTAGATATTTTAGATGCATACATTGGACATCGTATTGATGTGATTACAAATCGTACTTTATACGATTTAAAGAAGGCAAAAGCTCGTTTACATGTGGTGGAAGGCCTCATTAAAGCACTCGATGTTTTGGATGAAGTTGTTCAAATCATTCGTCATAGTTTGGATAAAGCAGATGCCAAAAGAAATTTAATCAAGCAATTTGCTTTTAGTGATATGCAAGCAGAAGCCATTGTGATTTTAAGATTGTATCGATTAACCAATACGGATGTTAGCGTTCTTTTTGAAGAAAGTAAACAATTATTAAGTCAAATCGAAACATGGCAAAATATTTTGGATAATTATGATGCTTTAAAAGCTGTCATTGAAGAAGAATTATTAACTGTAAAAAAAGAGTTTGCAACCCCAAGACGCACTTTAATTGAAGATGAAATTAGTGAGATTATTATTGCTAAAGAAGCCATGATTGCAAGTGAAGATGTGATGGTGAGTGTGACAACATCAGGCTATGTAAAACGTATGTCACTTCGTTCAGTCGGTCAAAATGATCTTAGAACTTGTGGTAAAAAAGAGGGTGATCCACTCATCTTTGTTGGAAAAGCCAATACACTTCAACATCTCCTTGTTTTCTTTGATTCTGGTCATTATATTTTTGTACCAGTTCACGAGGTTGAAGAGGCTAAATGGAAAGATGTCGGTAAACATATTAGTTATGTAGCCAATATACCCGGTGATCAAAAAGTCATTCAAGCTTATATCATCAATGATTTTAAACAATCTGCCTCATTGATGACGATTACTAAAAACGGGTTAATTAAAAGAACATCTATAGAAGAGTTCTTTGTACAACGTTATTCAAAACCAATTAAATACATCAATCTAAAAGATAATGACCATGTTGTAAATGTGTTAAAAACATATGGCCATGAAGAAGTCATTATTGCTTCAATGAATGGGTATCATGTGCGATATGGTGTTGAAGACGTTAGCATGATTGGTATCAAAGCTGCCGGTGTAAAAGCCATGACTTTAAAAGATGATGAAGTAGCATCCATGGTTATTTGTTCTCAAACCCAAATGGCTTATACACTTATTTCACAAGAAGGTGGGTTAAAGCGCTTTAAACTTGATGATATTCCAGTTGCAAGTCGTACAACTAGAGGGCATTTACTCATAAAACCATTAAAAACAGTGGTTCAAAAAGTGAAAAAAACAATGCTTACACATCCCAATGATATCCTTGTTTTATATACTGATTTAGAAGAATTGTTGTTGCAACCAAAGATGGTGAACTACTCAGAAATCAAAACATCATTTTCATTTCCTGATGTCGTGAAAAGTCATCCAATTATACATGGTGTATTTGTTGAATCATCGCTTGCAGTTGAAGAAGACAATGCAACAAAAGAACACATTAAACAAACAGAGTTGGCTATTTAGCCAACTCTTTATCGTTATGTTTAATCCGATTAAAATCACTAATAAAGGTAACACGTTCCGCGATTACTTCAGTCGTATAAATCTTGGTACCTTCTTTGTTTTCATACGTACGTGACTGTAAACGTCCTTTTACACCAATGATGCTGTTTTCTGTGCAGTACATCACACATGATTCAGCAATCCCTTTCCATAATGTACATGTAATATAGTCTGATTCATAGATGCCTTCACTATTACGAAATCCTCGATCAACCTCTAAGGTGATGTTGGTGACTTTATTCCCATTGGTTGTTTCTTTAAGTTCTGGGTTTCTAAGTAAGCGACCAACAACAATAATTTGATTTAGCATATGTATCCTCCTTTACTGTTTCATCATAATCAATTCTTGACAAGAATACAATAAATGTTGCTTCAATGTGAAATCCTAATACTGTTTGTCAATTATTATTAAAAATAAGGGTAAAGATGCAGGAATAGATGATTGACTTTTGATATGAACTTCGCTACAATATAGTTAATTGCTTTGATTAGGAGGAGTAACTTAATTCATGTTTTAGAGAGCTTTTGGTTGGTGAAAAAAAGTCATTGGATTAAGAGAAGGTAGCCTAGGAGCTGATTTACTGAAATGAAGTAAGTAAATCCGTTTGTTGCGTTAAAACATGAGTGTATATCGTAAGATATAAATTAAGGTGGTACCACGCTTTTGCGTCCTTTGTTGGTACTTTTTTTATTTAAGGAGGATCTATATGAAAGAATTAGCACCTAAGTACAATCATTTAGAAGTTGAACAAGGTAAATACCAAGAGTGGGTCAATAAAGGTTATTTTACAAGTGGTGACATTACAAAAAAACCATTTACCATTGTTATTCCACCACCTAATGTAACTGGTATGCTGCATTTAGGTCATGCATGGGATACAACACTTCAAGATATGATCATTCGATACAAACGTATGCAAGGTTATGATGCTTTGTGGTTACCAGGGATGGATCATGCAGGTATTGCAACACAAGCCAAAGTAGAAGCGCGCTTAAGGGAATCTGGTATTTCGCGTTATGATTTAGGACGAGAAGCTTTTTTAGAACAGGTTTGGTCTTGGAAAGAAGAGTATGCATCTATTATTAGAAAACAATGGGAAAAACTTGGATTATCTCTAGATTATTCAAAAGAACGATTTACCCTTGATGAGGGTCTTTCAAAAGCAGTTAACCATGTGTTTGTTCATTTATACAATAAAGGCTATATTTATCAAGGTGAGCGTATTATTAATTGGGACCCTGTTCAAAAAACAGCACTTTCAAACATTGAAGTGATTCATGAAGAGATAGAAGGCGCAATGTATTACTTTAATTATGATGTTGTTGGCAGTGAAGAAACGCTTGTTGTGGCAACAACGCGACCTGAAACCATGTTTGGCGATGTATGTGTGTTTGTTCATCCTAGTGATCCTCGTTTTAAACATCTTAAAGGACATTTTGTCATTAACCCAGCCAATGGAGAACAAATCCCGATTTTAGAAGATGACTACATCGACATTGAGTTTGGTACTGGGGCCATGAAATGTACACCTGCACATGACCCAAATGACTTCATTTTAGGGAATCGTTACCAATTGAGTCGTCCTATTTGTATGCACCCAGATGGAACAATGAATGCTCTAGCTCATCAATATGAATCAATGGATCGTTTCGAATGTCGCAAACAACTTGTTGAAGATCTAAAAGCGAAAGGAAAAGTTGTTAAAATTGAAAAACATATGCATCAAGTCGGTCATTCTGAGCGTTCTCATGCCATTGTTGAGCCATGTTTATCTAAACAATGGTTTGTGAAAATGGATCCACTTGCAGCACGTTCTTTACAAAATCAATTGACTGAGCACAAAATTGACTTTGCACCTGAACGTTTTGAAAAAATCTTTTCTCAATGGATGGAACAAATCGAAGATTGGTGTATTTCAAGACAACTTTGGTGGGGACATCGTATTCCTGCTTGGTATCATAATGAAACAGGTGCTGTTTATGTTGGTGTAGAACCACCACAAGATATTGAGAACTATCATCAAGATGAAGATGTTTTAGATACTTGGTTTTCATCTGCACTTTGGCCTTTTTCAACACTTGGTTGGCCAAAGCAAACTGATTTATTACAACGCTATTTTCCAACTGATGTTCTTGTTACAGGCTATGATATTATTTTCTTTTGGGTTTCACGAATGATTTTTCAGTCTTTAGAATTCACCGATCAAGTCCCTTTCAAAAAAGTACTTATTCATGGTTTGATTCGAGATGCTAATGGAAGAAAAATGTCTAAGTCACTTGGTAATGGTGTCGATCCAATGGAAGTCATTGAGCAATATGGTGCTGATGCTATGCGTTTTTTCCTTACAACTAATTCTAGTCCTGGTATGGACCTTAGATACATTGAAGAGAAAGTTGAATCTTCATGGAACTTTATCAATAAAGTTTGGAATGCAAGTCGTTTTGTTTTGATGCATGTAGATGAAACAACCGATTTATCACTAGAGAATAAAACACTATCAATGGTTGATCAATGGATTTTAACAAGACTTAGTCAAACCATTGAGCATGTTAATAACAATATGGAAGTCTATGAATTTGTTCATGTTGGTAATGCTTTGTATAAATTCATTTGGGATGATTTTTGTTCTTGGTACATTGAGTTATCTAAAGTGAATCTTGCAAATGAAACAACAAAACCAGCAACAGTTGCAACCCTTGTACATGTTTTAACAGCGATTGTTAAGATGTTACATCCATTTATGCCATTTGTGACTGAAGAGATATATAGTAGTTTACCAGGAAGTGATGAAACAATTACACTGGCTTCATGGCCTGAAGTAAACACTCGTTATCTTGATCATGCGGTGATTGATTCAATGGATTATTTAATGGATATCATTAAAGGATTTAGACAATTCCGCGTGGATCAAACCATCAAACAATCTCTTGAAATTAAGTATGAATGCTTGTATAAAGATGAATCACTCAATGTGATGATGCCTTTATTTACACCATATATTGAGCGTTTAAACAATGCTCATTTGGTGAAACTTGAAAACAATGATGATTGTTCAACCATCGTGATTAAAGGTGGGCATACATTGATGGTTTCAATGGAAGGGTTGATTAACTATGAAGAAGAGTATGCTAAGTTAATCAAAGAAAAGGAACATTTAGATCAAGAAATTAAACGTGCACAGGGGATGCTTGCGAATCCTAATTTCGTTTCAAAGGCACCAGAACAAAAAATATTGGCTGAAAAAGAAAAGCTTCAAGCATTTGAAGTTAAATTAGAGACAGTTTTAGTAACTTTAAAACAAATTGAGTCAAAATTAAAACCTTAGATAATAAGGTTTTTTCTTTTGAACAGAATTTCTATTTTAAATTGATTTCATTCATGGTTTATTTTTTTTATGATTATTTTAAGGACCCACAGTGCCTTAAAAAGACACTTGAAACATACAGGCAAAAATGCAACCATGACCAATGCATTGCAGACCTATTAAAATAGAGAATCTTACCTCTTGTTAAAGGAACTTGAGGTTTTTTTGACGAATTATTTATGAGCGCTAAAAGAAAGGAGAATGAGCATGGAAGAGTTAAGTTTATCGATGCAACAAGATATTGAAGGGGGTTTTGCACTCACGGCATCAACTGTTGCAGCTCTAGTTGCATTAGGGTTAACAGCAGTTGGCATCTATAAGATGTTGACATCAAAAACAGGAAAAGTTAAGTTGCCTTTTGCTGAATTTGAATGGGCGTTGAATCAAGGGTTGTTTGATCAAATAGCACAATCAATTTAACCTTTGTTGTGATTAAAGAAATTCCCCTTCATGAAAGACCTAGAGAAAAAGCCATGATGCATGGTATTGAGTATTTATCAAACATTGAGTTGTTGGCAATCATCATTCGTTCAGGTACTAGAAAGTTATCGGCTTATGATTTAGCGCAGCAAATTATTTGTTTGTATCATGGGATAGAGGGTTTAAAGGAGGCAACT